>NZ_CAUVXO010000113.1:9260-10517 GCF_963555865.1 Protofrankia sp. Cr1 | reverse complement strand
GTCCTACATCCAGCGGGCGGGTGTCGCAGCGTGACCGAGACCCCCAGGCAGGTCGTGGTCACCGGCCTCGGGGCAACCACTCCACTTGGCGGCGACGTCGCGTCCACGTGGGAGGGGCTGCTCGCGGGCCGCTCCGGGGCCCGCCGCCTCACCGAGGACTGGGTCGAACAGCTACCGGTCCACATCGCCGCACCGCTGGCGGTGGAGCCCCCGCTGGGCCGGGTCGAGGCCCGCACCATCGACCGGGTCCAGCAGCTCGCCCTGGTCGCCGCCCGGGAAGCCTGGGCCGACGCCGGCACGCCCGAGGTCGACCCCGAACGCCTCGCGGCGGTGATCGGCTCCGGGATCGGCGGGGTCCTGACCCTGCTCAGCCAGTACGACGTGCTGCGCGAACGGGGGGCGCGCCGGGTCTCCCCGCACGTGGTGCCGATGCTGATGCCCAACGGCCCGGCCGCCACCGTCGGGCTCGCCTTCACCGCCCGCGCCGGCGTGCACGCCCCGGTCAGCGCGTGTGCGTCCGGGGCGGAGGCCATCGGCTACGCCCTGGACATGCTCCGGGCCGGCCGGGCCGACATCGCCCTCGCCGGGGGGTCGGAGGCGGCGATCCACGCGCTGCCGCTGGCCGGGTTCGCCCAGATGCAGGCCCTGTCCCGGCGCAACGACGCGCCGGGGGAGGCGTCCCGGCCGTTCGACAAGGGCCGGGACGGCTTCGTGCTCGGTGAGGGCGCCGGGGTGCTGGTGCTGGAGACCGCCGACCACGCCCGCGCCCGGGGCGCGCGGGTGTACGCCACCCTGGCCGGTTCGGGTACCAGCGCGGACGCCTACCACGTGGCGGCACCCGAACCCAGCGGTGCCGGCGCGGCCCGGGCGGTGCGTGCGGCGCTGCGCTGCGGCGGGCTCGTCCCGACCGACGTCGTACACGTCAACGCCCACGCCACCTCCACCCGGGTCGGGGACGTCGCCGAGGCCCGGGCGCTGCGGGCCGCGCTCGGGGCCGCGCTCGACCGGGTCACCGTGACCTCGACCAAGTCGATGACCGGGCACCTGCTGGGCGCGGCCGGCGCGGTCGAGGCGGTGTTCTGTGTCCTGGCGCTGCGCGACCGCACGGTGCCGGCCACCCGCAACCTCGACGCGCTCGACGACGAGATCGATCTGGATGTGGTGGCCATCGACAACCGGGCCATCCCGACCGGTGCGGTGTTGTCGAACTCGTTCGGTTTCGGCGGGCACGACGTCTGCCTCGCCTTCACACCCTGA
>NZ_CAUVXO010000113.1:0-9054 GCF_963555865.1 Protofrankia sp. Cr1 | reverse complement strand
CACATTCGCCCGTGCGGACCTCAAAGCCAGACGATATGAGGTCCGCACGGAGATCCGACGAGCCTCCGACCACGAACAGGGGAGTCGTCTCCTTCGCGTCGCCGGAGAACCTATGATCTCAAGGAGACAACAGGTGAGTCTCTCCACGCTCGAACGCATTGACCCGCGTGCCCCGTCGACTCGACTGACCCAGTTCTTCGATCCTGATTCATTTGAACCCTTCGCCGCGGCGGACAGCTCCGGGGTGCTGGCTGGAAAGGGCACCGTCGACGATAATCCGGTCGTCGCATTTGCTACGGACGCAACCATTCAGGGCGGGGCGATGGGCCGTGACGGCTGCGCTCGGATCGTCCACGCCATTGAGGCCGCAGTGCGCCTTGACATCCCGGTGGTGGGAATCTGGCATTCCGGCGGTGCTCGGCTCCGGGAGGGCGTTGCCTCCCTCGACGGTGTCGGACGTGTCTTCGCGGCCACCGTCCGGGCATCCGGACGGATTCCGCAGCTGTCCCTGGTGCTGGGTGCCGCCGCAGGTGGCGCGGCATACGGCCCGGCGCTGACCGACATCGTCATCATGGGCCCGGATGCCAAGATCTTTGTTACCGGTCCGGACGTCGTCCGCACGGTGACCGGCGAGGACTGCACCGCCGACAGTCTGGGTGGACCCGATGTGCACGCACGCCGCAGTGGAGTGGTAGCGATCAGTTGCGACTCTGACGAGGCTGCCGTCGACCACACCCGGCGACTGTGCGCGCTGCTTTGCGACCAGGGCGAAATCGGGCCAGTTCAGGATCGTGACCTCGGCAGCCTCCTGCCGGAGTCGGCCCGTCGCGCCTACGACGTACACCCGCTGGTGGCCGGCGTCCTCGACGACGACGTGCTTGAGCTCCATCCCAAGTGGGCACCGAACATCGTCACCGCGCTCGGTCGCCTCGGCGGCCGTACGGTCGGCGTGGTCGCCAACAACCCGCTGCGTCGCGGCGGTTGCCTCGACGCGACGTCCGCCGAAAAGGCGTCACGTTTCGTGCGCATGTGCGACTCGTTCGGAGTGCCGCTGATCGTCCTCGTCGATGTTCCGGGGTACCTGCCGGGTGTCGGCCAGGAATGGGAAGGCGTGGTCCGGCGCGGCGCGAAGCTGCTCTATGCGTTCTCCGAATGCACCGTGCCCCGCGTCACCGTGGTCACCCGAAAGGCCTACGGCGGCGCCTACATCGCGATGAACGCCCGCTGTCTGGGCGCGAGCGCCGTGTACGCATGGCCTACCGCCGAGGTCGCGGTCATGGGCGCCGAGGCCGCCGTGGGAATCCTGCACCGGCGCACATTGGCGGAGGTTCCGGTTCAGCGTCGTCAGACCGTGCTTGCCGAGCTCACCGCTGAGCACGCACGCGCGGTCGGCGGGATCGACCGGGCCGTGGAGCTGGGAGTGGTGGACGCCGTGGTGGAGCCCGCCGCCACCCGCTCGGTCCTCGCCGAAACCCTCGCCGGGGCCCCGGCCGGCCGTGGCGCCCACGGCAACATCCCCCTGTAGAAACATCCCCCAGATTGATCGCGTGCCGTCGTCTGGGCCTGCCAGCCGGGACGACGGCACGGAGACCACCGGCTCACCCGACGAAATAGTTAGCTGAGGTGAAATAACTAAACGGGCACAACGGTTGTCCCAGGTGAAGCCCTCACTCGTGACGACCGGAAGGAACGATGACCGCGCTGCCCGACGCCACGACCGTCAACCCGCCCCGACCAGGACCACGACCAGAGCCACGGCCAGAGCCACGGCCAGGCGGCGCACTGCTCGCGCTGTCCGTGCCGAACTACCGCCGCTACCTGAGCGGACAGGTCGTGTCGCTGGTCGGGACCTGGATGCAGATGGTCGCGCAGGGTTGGCTGGCGCTTTCGCTCGGGGCGTCCGGGACGGTGCTCGGGCTCGTCACGGCTGCGCAGTTCCTGCCGGTCCTGCTGTTCGGCGCCTACGGCGGGCTGCTGGCCGACCGGGCCGACAAGCGGCGCTTGTTGATCTATACCCAGGTCGCGTCCGGGCTGTTGGCCGCCAGCCTCGCTGTTGCCGACATCACCGGTGTCGTCCAGTTGTGGATGGTGGCACTCATCGCGGCCGGCCTCGGCACCGTGAACGCGGTGGACAACCCGACCCGGCAGAGTTTCGTCCACGAGATGGTCGGCCCGGACGTGGTGGCCAACGCCGTATCCCTTCAGTCGGTGGCGGTGAACGCGGCCAGGGCGGTGGGGCCGGGGATCGCCGGCGTGCTCATCGCCGTCGCCGGAACCGGCGTCTGTTTCATGGTCAACGCCGCGTCCTACCTGGCCGCCATCGTCGCTCTGATCCGGATCGACCCGCGTGCGCTTCGCCGGCGCGCCCCGCTTCCCCGAGCCCGCGGCCAGATCCGCGAGGGCCTGGCATACGCGTTACGAACCCCGGCGCTGCGGGTTCCGCTGGTCATGATGGCGGTCATCGGCACCCTCGCCTACGAGTTCGCCGTCGTGCTTCCGCTGTTGGGCCGCGAGGTGTTCCACGGCGGCGCCGGCACCTACGGGCTGCTCACCGCGGCGATGGGCGTCGGCGCGGTGGCGGGCGGCCTGATCGTCGCCAGACGAGGCCGGGCGACGCCACGCGCCCTGGTCAGCGCTGCCGCCGGTTTCGGCATCGTCATCCTGGCGGCCTCGGTCGCGCCGGATGTCCATCTCGCCGCCGTGGCCATGATGCTGGTGGGAGCCGGCAGCGTGGCGTTCCTGTCCATCGGGAACGCCACCTTGCAACTCGCCTCCGCACCCCACATGCGTGGCCGGATCATGGCCTTGTGGGCCGTGGCCTTCCTGGGAAGCACCCCTGTCGGGGGTCCCACCATCGGATGGATCAGCGAAGAGCTCGGTGCCCGGGCGGGCCTGGCGACCGGCGGGCTGGCAGCCCTCCTCGCGGCCGGGTACGGCGCGCGCCAGCTACTCGGTCCCGCCGGTCAGTCCGGTCAGCCCGGTCCCGCCGGTCAGTCCGGTCAGCCCGGTCCCGCCGAGGACGCCGCCCTGCCGAGATCGGGTAGCCGCAGCTGCTCGCCGGGGTGACCCCGGTGCGCCTGGACGGCACTGAGGTGGTAATCCTCCGCCAGGTCGAGGAAGTCGGGCTCATGGTAGCGGCGGCCGTCCAGGGTGGGGCCGAGTGTGCCCTCCATGATTGCTTCGACGTCCTCGCCGGTGATGGTCTTGTTCGTCTCCAGTGCGTGGGTCACCGCGAGAACCTCCCGGCGGTTGTCCGACAGGATGACCTCGGTCCGCTGATAAAGCTCCTGGAGCTTGGCCTCGACCTCGTCGACGAACCCGCCACCGAGGTACCCCGGGCCGCCGCCGGGGTACGCCGGACTGGCGTCAAGAGCAGCGGCCAGCGCCGGCCGGGACGTCAGGGTGCTGCCCATCGCGTGTCGGCCGATGCTGCGGGCAACCAGCTCGGTGGCGGCGTGCAGGTCTGCGCCCACGCCCTGGGTGTGGTCACCGTCGAAGAACATCCGCTCGCCCACGATGGAGGCCAGAAAGGTCATCACATCGATCTCGACCTCGGACCGCCAGTCGACGAACCTGTCCTCCAACGGCACCGGGGCCACGAACCCGCCGGTGTCCCCACGGCGCTCGATGCTCGCCATGTCGATGACCATGTGCTTCTGCAGTCGGTACATGACCACCGCATGGCACGCCTCGTGCAGGGCGATGCTGTGGCGCTCCCGCTCCACGTACTCGTGGTCGTCGGGCAGGCCGTGTTCCTTGATTGACTTGGCGCGCAGCAGATCCGGCCAGGTGACCACCTCACGACCAGCCTTGATCGCCTGGATGAGCGCCTCGTTGACCATGTCCTTGATGCTCGCCCCGGTGGCGTACGGGCTCATCACTGCGAGCCGTTCGACCTGATCGGCGCTCACCTCGTGGCGGACCCTGTCCAGGTAGCCGTTGAAGGTCCGTACCCGGCCCTGCCTGCTCGGGTAGCCCACCTTGTAGATGCGGTCGATCCGACCGGGACGCAGCAGCGCCTCGTCCAGCGACTGCGGCATGTTCGTCGCCATCATGACCATGATCCGGTACTTCGGCGGCGGCTTCGGGCGCATGCCCAGGGCACGCCGCACGACCCGGTTGAGGAAGCCACGCGGCTTCTTCAGACCCGATATCTCGGCGAGCAGTGCCTGCAGCGTTCCGTCGATGCTGGACGGGCCACCACCACCGCCGGGAACCACGAAGCGGGCCTGCGCCAGTGCGCGGCGTGCCGAAGTGCTCGCATACGTCATCCCGTTACAGGGGTCACCAGGGTCGATCAGACCGATCCGGTTGCCGGCGGGCTGACCACGGTTACCCAGGGTGTCGGCCTCGTCAAAGAAAACGATCACGCCGCCGTACCGCAGGGAGAGCGTGCGCAGCTTGCGGAACAGAGCCTTGACCTTCATCACGCCGACGCCGAAGAACATGGCCCGAAACGCGCCCGGGTCGACGAAGACGTAGGGCTTCCCGGTCTCACCGGCGACCGCCTCCGCGATCAGGGTCTTGCCGGTACCGGGTGGACCCCACAGCAGGATGCCGCCGGGTACGTAGCCGCCCCGACTTTCGATCTCGTGCGGCTTCTCCAGGTAGAAGACCGCCTCCTTGACCCTGGACAGGACGTGATCCTGGCCCCAGACGTCGGTGAACCGGGTCTTGATGTCCTCGGGGAAGTACACCTCCACGCCGCCGCGGGACAGGAACCAGAACAGCAGCGCGAACTGCCCGATCGTGATAGACATGATCAATAGGATCTGCACCGCGAACGGGGCTGCGTGCCAGCTGTCGCCGGGAAGCCCGATGATCGCGTGAAAGACGGAGTCGTGCCTGATCCGGGCGTAGACGAACGCGAAGATCACGACGGCCGCCGTCCACGTCAGCGCGCGGCTGATGCGGTAGCGGTTCCAGTCGTCGAGCTGGAGCAGGCCGCGCTCGAGCCGGCCGAAGACCCTGTCGGTCCAGAAGACGTGGTACTGCGCCGACCGCTCGCCGATCAACATATGGACCTGGCGAACCATCTCGATCCCGATCAGCGCCAACAGCCACCAGCTCGCCGCCGCCTGCTCACGCACGGCGTCGGTCCAGCTCATGATCGGGTTATCCGCCATGGCAGCGGCTACCACGAACACGAACAGTGCACCGAGCAGGACCAGAAACTTCACCCTGTCCCAGCGCGCCAGCGGTTTGCGCACCGGCGGGGATGGCTGCGCCGACTGGGCCTGATTCATGATCCTTACCTCAGGTGATCGGCTTGATCGTGAACGATGTCTGAACCTTCTGGATCTCGGCGCGATGCCGGTCGTAGCACCAGGACGAACAGGCGAACACAAGCTGGTACAGCCTGGTCTGATCACGGTCCAGCAGGCTTGTCTGGTCGACGGTCACCAGACCCGTGCCCAGGTGGAGCTGGTACACCAGATGGACGCCGTGGACGCCCCCGCCCTGGTGGACGGGATCGTCCACCAGCAGGAGGAACTCCGGGGCAAGCCGGGCCCGCTGCGGATCCTGGCGAACCGCCACCTCCTGCGCCTGGATCTCCTGGTCGATGGAGACAAGCTGGTTGCGCAGGTCATTGGTGGACAACGTGGCCGCCTCCTCCGGCAGAAGCTGGCGGACCTGCACGAATCCCTTGGGTTGCGCCGCGTCCGGAAGCAGGAGGTTCTTGTCGTCGAATCTCGACGCGGCATCAATCCCCACGACCCACTCACGACTGGCCAGCGTCCGAGCGGCCTCCGGACTGATGTTGCGGGCGTCGATACCGACGAAGGCCGGTCCGGGCATCGGCTGATGCTGCCACGAACTCGGGATCTTGAGAAAGGTTCCGGCATCCTTGTTGGTCACATACTGGTAACGAGCCGAACCGCAGCCGAGGAGAAGAACGAGAGCCGCCAGAAGCGCCGACACCGCCAACGCGACGAATCCCCGCAGCGTACCGGCGGCCGACGAGTGCACGATCATGGGGCTTTTCGCGCGCTCGGAGGCCCCAGACAGCCTGGTTCTCCCGGTCACGGCCAACCTCCAGAATCTGGTGAGGCTCTGCTCATGGTGCAGCACAGCCCCCTGGATGGCACCTTCTCCGAGAAAACCAAGCGCATGAACCAGACTCGACGGCCTCGACCGACCGAGATCCAGTAGATCACCCGAAGACTTTCACCGGGCAGGCCCTAGGCCGCAAGATCCGCAGGTGGGACGGGATACCCGAGAAAGAAGCCCTGCCCCTCGTCACAGCCGAGGTCACGAAGTAGGCTGCAGACCTCGTCCGACTCGATGCCCTCGGCAACCACCCTGAGATCGAGATTGTGCGCGAGATCAATGATGGACCGCACGATCGAGAAATCCCTGGGGCGACGCGCCACGTTCAGCACGAACGATTTGTCGATCTTGAGATCGTGCACCGGAAGATCGCGCAGGTAGGCGAGCGACGAGTACCCGGTCCCGAAATCATCCACGGAGATCCGGATTCCCGCGCGGCGCAACTGGGTGATGACGTTCATCGCGTTGCGGGTGTTCACCATCACGGCACTCTCGGTGAGCTCAAGTTCGAGCGCCTGTGGCGGCATGCCGGTCCGGTCCAGCTCCGCCTGTACCGTCGAGATCAATTCTGCGTCGTGCAACATCCGGGCCGAGACGTTCACCGCCACGGGCAGCAACCGACCCGCGTCCCACCATGATCGCGCCTGGTCCAGGGCGAGCATGAGGACCCGGCGGGTCAACGGCCTGACCAGGTTGCTCTGTTCGGCGAACGGAACGAAACGCCCCGGCTCGACCAGGCCGTGCGACGGGTGCTGCCAGCGGACCAGCGCCTCGACCGCGGTGGTCCGCCCGGTACGCAGGTCGACCTTGGGCTGGTAGTGCAGGACCAGCTCCCCGCCCGCGATCGCCGAGCGAAGGCCGCCGAGCAGTTCAAGGCGCTCGCGGCGGTTCTGGTCGGCATCGGGGGCGTACACCGCGACCCCGACGCAGAGCTGCTTGGCCCGGTACATGGCCACGTCGGCACACCGCACCAGGGTTCCCGGATCGCTCCCGTCACCAGGCCCGATCGCGATCCCGATACTTCCCTCGACGCTCAGCGGAAGCGTGCCGACATCGATACGTTCGGCCAGGGCGGCCCGCACACCGCTCGCGACGGCAAGGGCGTCAGCGACTCCCCGCGGCGCCGACGGCAACAGGATCGCGAACTCGTCCCCACCGAGGCGGGCGACTGTCGCGGCCGAACCGGTGGCGCGTCGTAACCGTACCGCCACCTCGCGGAGCACATCGTCACCGGCTCCGTGACCCAACGTGTCGTTGATCTCCTTGAACCGGTCGAGGTCCATCAACAGCAGGGCCAGCGCACCGCCGTCGGCCTCGACCGTGCGCAGCGCTCGCGAGATCCGGTCGTGCAGCAGGACCCGGTTCGCCAGCCCGGTCAGCGGGTCGTGCCGGGCCTGGTGGCGGACCTCGCGCTCGGCGGTATCCCGTTCGAGCGCGGCTGCCAGCACGTTGGCGACGGACTGGACGAACGCCGCCTCATCCGGGGCAAACTCCCGCCGGTACGGCGCGTAAGCGACCAATACGGCGTGGCTGCGGCCAGCCGCGCCGATACGGGCCGCAACACCGTGGAAAGCAGCCCCACGGTCGATGATCGTGGGGCCATCCGAGGCCAACGCGACCGGAATGATCGCCGCGATCGGGTGTGCCGGATCGGCCGGGTTGTCCCGGCCGGTCGCCGCCAGCACCTCGCAGCCGGGCAGACCCAGGGTGACGCGGACCACCTGGGCGGCCTCGGCGAGCAGGTCCGGGACGGTCAGCCCACCTAGAGCACGCTGACCGAGCTGGGCAACGGCCGACTGCAGCCGTTCCGCCCGCTGCAGATCGGTGACATCCTGCAGCACAACGGCAACCAGCTCCCGGCGCCCGTCCACCTGCGGGATCACCGAGATCCGTAACGCCCGCGCCGGACCGGGCCCGGCTCGACCGCGCACATCGGGGTCGGGGTCGGTGCGGCCGAGGAGATTGACGTCGCCGTGCTGGGGCCGGCCGGTCCGCGCCGCCGTGGCGGCCAGTCCCCACTCGCCGTCCAGCGCCACGCCCTCGCCACCGGGCCGCAGCATGATCCCCAGCCGGTCCAAGGGTTCGCCGACCCGTAACCGCTCACCGAGCAGGCGATCGACAACCTGCGACGTCCGGCGCAGACCGAGCGCGCGGTCATAGACCAGGACACCGACGGGAAGCTCGGCGCCCGGCACGCCCCCGGAAACGAGCTCCAACAGGGCTGTGTGTTCACTGACCGCCTCAGCGTCATGCTGGTCACGGCTCACATCGATAATCGTCCCCGAGTTGCCCGAGACCGCACCGTCCGGCGCCCGCAGCACGTTGGCACGGATCTCGACGCGCAGGTAGGCACCGTCGCGGGTCCGGTAGCGGGTCACATGCCGGCAATGATCAGAACCACCGGCCACCACCGCCATGAACAGCGCGATCGTGTGGTCGTACTCATCCGGGTGGACGTAGTCGAGGAAGTGACTCCCCAGCGACGCGACGACGTCGAAGCCCGTCACCGTCGTCCAGGCGCGGTTGAGGTACGTCCAGCGTCCCTCGGCGTCGGTCTGGAAGACGACCTCCGTGAGGGTGTCCAGGATGCCCCGACCGGGACCTTCCGGATTGTGACCTTGAAGGGACATAGCGCAGCATTATCACGACTCTCCGCCCGGCTGTAAATGCTTTGAGTAACAGTTGAACTACCATGCAGCCCCATGGGATGGCTACGCATCGCAGTCACCGCGCTCCTGACGGCTAGCTCACTGCTGGCCTGGATGCCCGGCCAGGCCAGCGCAGAGCCTGCAGGACATCAATTTCCCCCACCGTGCACAACCGGGTCGCCGACATGTGTGCGGGAAACGTTGACGACGATGCGTGACCAACTTCGACCACTGGAGGACCACTGGGACCATCGGGTGATCTTTTCCTTCGCCTATCTGCGCACGACCGAGGCATTCGGCGATGCGGCCGCGGTCGCGGGTTCCTTCGCCGATCCCGGGTGGGTCAACGCAGAGG
>NZ_CAUVXO010000112.1:12473-15150 GCF_963555865.1 Protofrankia sp. Cr1 | reverse complement strand
GTTGACCGAGGTGTCCTATGTCAAGGCGTCCTACGACCGGCCGCTGGCGGGCGGCCTGCTGCCCGGCGGTGGTGGGCGGGTTACCGAACTCGTCGCGCGCCCCCTGCTCAACATGCACTGGCCGGCGCTGGCCGGGTTGGTGCAACCGCTCGCGGGCGAGTTCGCTGGCCGCCGCGTCCTGCTTGAGCGGCTACCGTTCGTCTCCGGCTACGGAGTCGAGTTCGCCCAGCTGGTGGACGTCCTGTCCCTGGCGGGCGCGGATGCGATCGCGCAGGTCGAGGTCGGACGAAAGATCCATCGCCACCAGCCCGACGACGCTCTCGGACGCATGGCGGCCGAGATCATCCAGACGGCGTGGACCCGGCTAGGTGTCCACAGCCCGGCTCCGGGGCAGACGTTGACCCAGTTCCGCCGCTGCGACGGCGGGTTTGAGCCGCACACCCACCGGGTCGAGGTGCGGGAGCGTTCCCCGATGATCACAATTCCGGAGTATGCCGCTCGCCGGGCGGCGCGCGTTTCAGGTGACGGACCGCGATGACATCCGAACATTTGATCTTTCGAGGTTTGTAAGGTCAACAAGGGGTTTTCCGGCGTACAAACCTAGAAAGATCGCCAGCACCAGCACCAGCACCAGCACCAGCACCAGCAGCACGAGCAGGAGGACATCGCTGATGAGCATCCGGGTCGTCTACACCGATCTTGATGGGACCATGGTCGGGCCGTTCGGGTGCTTCTTCCGGAACGAGGACCACTCCACCACCCTTGATCCGGCTCGCGCCCTCATCGACCTGCACCGGGCGAGCATCGCGTTGGTGCTGGTCAGCGGCCGGACCAGGTCGCAACTGGTCGAAGCCGGTGCGATTTTCGGCGCGGACGGCTTCATAGCCGAGCTCGGTGCGATCGTCGGCTGGGACCATGGACGCAACAGCCAGGTCCTGCGCGGAGCCATGCCAGCCGATCTGGACCAGATACCGGATTCGCTCCTTGCCGCGCTGATCGCGCGGTATTCGGGACGCCTGAAGGTGTACCGACCCTGGCACCGCGGACGCGAGGTCGACATCATGCTCCGGGGCAACATCGACGTGGCCGAGGTGAACCTATGGCTCGTGGCGGAGGGTTTCGACTGGTTGACCATCCGGGACAACGGCATCATTTCGTGGGCTGGCATGCCGGCTGTGGATGATGTCCCGCACGTCTATCATCTCGTTCCCGAGGGTGTCAGCAAGGGCGCCGCGGTGGCTTTCGACCTGGCCCGCCGCGGGTTCCGTCCGGACCAGGCGATCGCGATCGGCGACTCCGCCAGCGACCTGATCATGGCCCGTGAGGTCGGCCGCATGCACCTGGTCGCGAACGCGCTGCGACACACCGATCTCGTCGGGTTGTTGCCGGACCACGACAACGTTGTCGTGGAGGATGGCGCGCTCGGCTCCGGCTGGGCCAGCGCGGTCCGCTCGACGCTGCCGACCGCGCGGCCCGCCACGGTCTGATCTCCTGCCAGCCCGGGAAGCCAGGTGGCCGACGACGGCGAGGAGAAAGAGAACAGCCGCGATGGCGTAGGAGTTCCCGACCAACAGCTGCCAGCCGTGCCAGGAATACTCGCGGTCGTGCTCGTACGGCAGCCACCACATCGGAGCGAGGACGAGCAGGGCAAAGCCGCCGCGTGCCGCGAGCCGCCCCCCGCGTGGCCCGGTCGGGCCGGCCAGCCAGGCCAGCGCGGGCAGTGCCCACAGCCAGTGGTGGGTCCAGGAGATCGGTGAGACGAGCAGCCCGGTGATGCCACATACTGTCCAGCCGAGCAGGGGCTCGTGGCGGCGAGTGGCCGCCACTGCCAGTCCGATCCCGGCGGCGGCTGTGCTCAGCGTCACCAGCTGAAACCAGAGCTCGTCGTGCACGGCATGACCGGCGAGGCGGGTCGCCACCCCGGACAGCGACTGGTTGCCCGCATACGCGATCCCGCCGACGTGGGACGGGTCGAGCGCCAGCCTGGTCCAGAACCGCGCCGAGTCTGCCGGAGTGGCCAGGGCCGCCAGTGCGGAGCAGGCGCTGAAGGAGAGTGCGGCCATGCCCGCGTCCCGGCGTCTGCCCGTGGCGAAGAGGTAGGGAACGAAGATCAACGGGGTGAGCTTCACCGCCGCGGCGATGCCGATCAGTACACCTGAGGGCAGCGACCCGGACCTACGACGCAGGTCAAGAATGATCAATAGCATGAGCGGGATGTTGATCTGGCCATAGGCGAGATTGCTTCGGATCGGTTCCACGGCCAGGAGGCCCACGGCCAGTGCCGCCTGCCGCCCGACCGCCGGCATCCCAACCGCAGGCGGCCTGGATGCGAGCGGGTCGGTGCGGGCCGCGGCGAGCACCTGGCGGGTCAACTCCGCCAGGCAGGTCAGCAGGACCAGCGCCCAGATGGCCTGTGCTGCCGGCTTCGGCGGGAGGGCGAGGGGGCCGAACAGTACGGCGGCGAACGGCGGGTAGGTGAAGGGCAGGCCGGTACCAGGCATGATCTGGTCATACAGGGGCAAATGGTGTAGAAATGCGTCGCCGCCCAGGCGGTACACGGCAAGGTCGATCCGGGTTCCGAACGCGAGTAGGCCGACCAGGGCGAACAGGCCGACGCCGAGCAGCACCGTGGCCGTGTTCAGGCGCGCGCGCATGCCGTTCCCCCTTTCTCGTGTTC
>NZ_CAUVXO010000112.1:9400-12167 GCF_963555865.1 Protofrankia sp. Cr1 | reverse complement strand
CGCCGGTGCCCGCCGATGTCAGCGCTTGAGGGTCGTCGTGGACCAGCTGTCCCGGCGCCGTGTGAGTATCACCACAGAGATCAGCACAAGGAAGAGCGTGCTGATCGCGATAACCGGTGCCTGGCGCTGGAGCCACGGGGTGGCTCCAGGTAGGTTGGCGAACAACAGTTCGCAGTGTGGGAGGGCGAGAAACGCACCGACCGCGGACACCGTGCCGAGCAGACTCATGCGGACCCGGTCGGTTGCCATGGCCAGCGGTATCAGCCCCCATGTCAGGTACCACGGGTACAGGACGGGGCCGAGAACCGCCAGCGTCAGTAGGCCCCAGCCGACAGTCGCGGCGAGGTTCCGCGCACGGATGGTTGCCAACAGGCGCAGCATCACTCCGGCGGTGACTACGATGCCGGCGGTCCGGGTCAGGTTGAGCGCCTGCGCAAATTGGATCTTCATGTCGGCGATGTCGCCCAGCCTTGCGAGCCCGTCGGCAAGACCGACCGTCGGTGCGTACAGGGTGAGGCCCGAGGCGGGAGTCGCCGCCGAACGTAACCAACCGAGCCCGTCTGGAATCAGCAGGACGAGGACCAGCCCGGATGCGCTGACGACGCCGACATCCCGAGCCACCGGCCGCAGCCGTGCCCAAACCCACGCCCGCGGCGGGTGGGCGTCGGGAGGGCCGGTGTTGCGCGGGCGGGTGCCCGGTACGGGGGTTCCCGCATGCCACACGGCGACCGCCACGATTGCGAACGCCGCCGGCCACTTCACCGCGGTGGCCGCGGTAAGCAACATCATGGACGCTATCGGACGCCCGGCCCGGGCGGCCAGCAGGCCCGCGGCGAGCAGTGCCACCATGATCGCTTCAAGGTGGACGGCGCCGAGGAGCTGCAGGATGACAACCGGGCTGCCGGCGGCGGCGAGGGCCAGCGGCCGTCGCCGGGGGTCCGCGGCCCACGCGACGCACCCGAGGATCACGATGACACCGGCGAGCGCGAGTGCCCTCAGGATCAGGACCGTTCCCAGCACGGTCCCGCCGGACAGCCCAT
Organism: Protofrankia sp. Cr1; assembly: GCF_963555865.1. NCBI lineage: Bacteria > Bacillati > Actinomycetota > Actinomycetes > Frankiales > Frankiaceae > Protofrankia > Protofrankia sp. Cr1. Next base: position 11,127 of record NZ_CAUVXO010000112.1, on the reverse strand, counting down.
AGGCGGCCTTCAGCAGGGCGAGCGCCAATGGCCCATAGGGTGCCCGCGACATCCGCCAGACCGGGTCGCTCGCGAGCAAGCTGGGTTGGTTACCCAGAATATCCGGACCGTTCCGGTACGGGTTGAGATCGGCGGTGAGCATGGCGCCATGCGCCACATAGCTGTATATGTCCAGACTCAGGATCGGTGGACCCACAGCGACGGGCAGACACCAGACGGCGATGATGATCCCGGTCTGGCTGAGCGAGACCGAGCCCCTTCTGGCCAGCAGGCACAGTTGCAACCAGCCGATGACGAGGAGCGCGACGCCGATAATCATGAAGGCGGGCAGGGCTGAAGCACGATCGAGCTGCACCGGGATGAGCAACCCGAACCAGTCGGTAGGCAGCTCAACCCCGGAGCGTAGCGCGAGTCGCCCAGCCGTAGCGACGACCAGGCATGCGCCAGCGAGCCCGAGTAGCCCGGCTAAGATCGCCTCGCCATGCCCACCGGCCATGCGCCACCCGAGCTCGGCGGGTTTCGCGCGGCTTGAGCCTTCACGGAGGTACGTGGTCGGGACGCTACCGCCCCGCGGCATCACGCCCGCGGAGGGCCGCCCGGACCCTGCCTCTGTCATCTGCTCGCGTGCGCGGCATGGCACACGAGACAACCGCAGTCATTTGACATTTTATGTTGATTCCGTCGAAAAGTAGGTTAACCCCGGGTTGTCAGTCGGCGGCGCTGTCGTGTGGTGCTGCTGGCATGTCGCAGGGCTGTCGTGTGGCGCAGATAGCGAATTATAGCTTACTATCATATAGTAAGATTTTATCGGATTCAGCCCGGTGTGGACGAAGTGTAGATGAGGTGTGGGTAGGGCGTGGGCAAGGTGTGATCGCACCAGGTCGGGCCGGCGTGGTACGGCCTGAGTGAAGATCTTGAAGGCATGCCCTAGTCTCCGGGTGTGCGTCATATCACGGGGGTTGACGAACTGGGATGTTCCACGTCTATCGGAACGGCCCGTGTGCTCGTTGCCTCCAACCGCGGGCCGGTGGCGTTCACTGCGGACGATGATGGTTCATTGACCGCGCGTCGCGGCGGTGGCGGGCTGGTCAGTGGCTTGCATGCGGTCGCGGGCGACGATGCCACGTCCAGGGGTACCACCGGTGGCAGTGGGCTGGTGTGGGTCTGCGCGGCGCTGACCGAAGCCGACCGGCGGGCCACCCGCCTGGCCCCGCAGGGACGGCTCGATCTCGCCGGCCATGACACCGGCGGCGCCGCGGTGTGCATGCTCGATGTGGACCGGGTCGTGTTCGAGCGGGCCTACAACGCGGTCGCCAACCGTACACTCTGGTTCGTCCTGCATCTTCTGTATGCACCGGCATTCCAGCCGTCTTTCGGGCCGGCGTTCCAGCAGGACTGGCTGGCCTACGAACGTTACAACGCGATGTTCGCCGAGGCGCTGGCGCGTGAGGCGGCACCCGGCGCGGCCGTACTGATCCAGGACTACCACCTGACTCTTGCGCCTGCGCAGTTGCGTCGCCTCCGGCCGGATCTGCGGATCGCCCACTTCAGCCATACCCCGTGGGCGCCGCCCGAGTACTTCCGGATGCTGCCGGATGACGTCGCCCGCGCGGTCCTTGACGGCATGCTCGGCGCAGACCAGCTGGGCTTCCTGACGGCCGCGTGGGCCGAGGCGTTCTGTCGGTGCGCCCGGGCGATACTCGGCGCGGACATCGTCATCGACCACG
>NZ_CAUVXO010000112.1:7874-8714 GCF_963555865.1 Protofrankia sp. Cr1 | reverse complement strand
TCGAGACAGACCACGACGTCGAGACAGACCACGACGTCGAGACGACCGGCACCACGAGCCTGCCGCAGCTGCGATACCGCGGCCGCGTGGTCCGGATCGGCGTCCACCCGCTCGGGGTTGACGGCGCCGCCCTGGCGCAGCGCGCCCACGGGCATGACGTCACTGCCCGCGCCGCCGAGTTGAGGGAGCTGATCGCCGGTCGCCGGGTGATCGTGCGGGTGGATCGGACCGAGTTGTCGAAGAACATCGTCCGCGGCCTGGAAGCATACCGGGAGCTCCTGCGCCAGCATCCACGGTGGCGCGGCCAGGTGGTGCACCTCGTCTGCGCCTACCCGTCACGCCACGATCTTCCCGAGTACCGCGAGTACACGGCTGCGGTCCAGCGGATCGTGGCGGAGATCGAGGACGAGTTCGCGACCGCGTCCTGGTTGCCGCTCCGGCTCGAGGTCAACGACGACTATCCACGGTCGTTGGCCGCGTTGTCACTCGCCGAGGTCCTGGTGGTGAATCCGATCCGGGACGGGATGAACCTGGTTGCCAAGGAAGGCGCCGTACTGTCGAGGTCCGGGGCCGCGCTAGTGCTGTCCCGGGAGGCCGGGGCGTGCGCGGAGATGGCCGCCGATGCACTGGTGATCAATCCGTTCGACGTGTGCGAGACGGCGGCCGCCATGCACGCCGCGCTGCTGATGACTCCGGACGAGCGGCGTGGCCGGTGCGAGCGGCTCGCCGCCGTCGCCAGCCGGCTTCCCCCGCACCGGTGGTTTCGAGAGCAGCTCGAGGCCCTGCTCGCCTGACCACGCTCGCCTGACCACGCTCGCCTGACCACGCTCGCCTGACCAC
>NZ_CAUVXO010000112.1:2451-7603 GCF_963555865.1 Protofrankia sp. Cr1 | reverse complement strand
GCTCGCCTGAAGGTGCTCGCTCGACGACCGGGAAACGCTTCAGGAGAGGCGGTCGGAGAGAAGGCGCAGCAGCGCGACCACCCCCTCCGGACCCGGAACGACGAGATCTGCCTGTTCCCGCAGCTGAGCTGGAACCTCCGGGCCGTCGCTGCACACGGTCAGACCCGGCACCCCGGTAGCCCGCAGCTGGTCGACAGCGTCGAAAGCCGGCAGGTCGCCGACGTCGTCACCGGCGAACAGGACCGACCGGGCACCCAGTTCCGCCGCCCGGTCGCGTAGCGTCCGCCCCTTGTCATGGCCGGGCGGACGCAGTTCCAGTACCCGTTTGCCGGGCGCCGCCTCGAGCCCGTGGTCTGCGGCGAGGCTGGTCAACGCGGGCGTGAGAGCCGCCAGGGAGGCTTCCGGGTCGGAGGTGCGACGCACATGTACGACGAGCGCGTGCTTCTTGTCCTCGACCACGGTGCCGGCGGGCGCGTCCTCAAGCAGCCGTGGCAGGGCGGCCCTGACCGCCGCGACCCCGGGCAGCGGCTCGGGGCTCGTGATCCGGTTGGTGACGCCGTCCCACCGTTGCAGCCCGTACTGGCCGAGGATGACCATCGACTCGAGCCCCGGCTGTTCAGTGAAGCGGGCGAGGGCGAGCAGGGCTTCGACCGGCCGCCCGGTGATGATGGTGACCGATCCGACCTGCTGGGCTATCCGCGCCAGCGCGGCCAGGGCGCCTGGCGCCGGAACGGCGTCCGATGGGCGGGCGACGATCGGTGCGAGCGTGCCATCGTAGTCCAGGGAGATCAGCGCGCGGCGCGGGTCGGTGAGTAGGGTCGCGAGCCCAGCGCCGCCGGCCAGTGTCCGCGGCGCTGTGGCGATCGGGCCAGAACCGGGCGTGGAAGTCATCAGGTCAGGTCCGTCACTTGTTCTCTCAGGGCCGCCAGCCAGGGCCGCGCGGCCGTTGGCGGTCAGGGCGCGGTTGGCGAAAAAGCCTTGGTTACGACGAGGATGAGCGGCTCGTCCGCGACGAAGCTCTTGGTTTTCGGCTTCGCCTGCTTCACGTCCGGGATCAGGTCCAGCACGGTCTGAGCCGCATCCTGGTGTCCCTCGTCGTAGAACACGGTCGGCTCCGGGACGTCGTACGCCGACTGGTAGTTGCCGGTCCGTGCCACAGTGAAGCCCGCGGCTTCCAGCCGCGCCCGGGCGGAATCGGCAAGCCCCGGGATCTTGGAATTGTTGAGGATCACGATCGGAATGAAGACGTGCTTGGGCGCGGCGGCCGGGGCGGGTGCCGCGGCTGCCGGCGGTTGGGACGTGACCCTGGGAGACGGCGAGGTAACCGCCGCGGATGGATGCGAGGTTGCCGGCCTGGCTGCCGCCGCTGCGGCGGAAGCGGCGGCTGTCGGCGACGCGCCCGCCGCCGGGGCGTGTGCCGATGCCGAGGCGGCTGCCGCAGCGGCAGCGGCAGTCGCGGCAGATTTGTCCGCGGACGGGTCGTTCACCAGATTGACCACGAGAATGCAGCCGAGCACGGCGAGCACGGCGATGCTGCCGGCCGCGATGGCGTGCAGTCGATCACCGGGACGCAGCCGGGGCGGCCGGGGCGGGCTGGGCGACGTGACGGTGGTATCGGTCATGGCGGGCGCTCACATCTCAGCCGGGTCGAGTCGGGCGGTGCCGCCGGCGCGTGCCCGTCGGCGTGTCGCCCGCAACCGGCGTAGCCGCTTGACCAGCATGGGGTCGGCGACGAGGGCTGCGGGGGAGTCGATCAGAGCGTTCAGTATCTGGTAGTAGCGGGTTGCTGAGATTGTGAACTCGGCGTGGATCGCGGTCTCCTTGGCGCCCGCATAACGCCACCAGTGCCGCTCGAACTCCAGGATCTGGCGCTGGCGATCGCTCAAAGCATCCACTGTGTCGCGCTTGGTATCCGTCTGTGCGGCGCGCGCGGACACCGGGGAGTCGACGGAGCCCCGTGGCTCGGCGGCCGGTACCTCGATGGGATGTGGCGGCGGGCCGAGGGTCTCGGACTCCGGTGCCAGGACGTGGGCGACTGCCACGGCGATGGCCTCCTCCAGACGGGACGGGATCCGCGAATCACAGGGCTGTGGTTCGCCGCCCACTATTTCAGAGGATGGGTCCGACAACTTCGGCCGAGGCGGGCGACACGCGGGATCACTTCTGGTGGATGTGGCCTGGTCTGGCCGTGCCATGACGAAGATCACTCATTGAGCATTTCGGACAACGGTCGTGAGCGCACCCCAGCCCCGCGACGCCGCGTCCCCTATGGCCGGTAGCTCTAATACTGTCGGCAGGTGACCCGTCGCTTCGTCCGCACCACCGAGGATTTCCAGTGCCTCGCCTGTGGGACACCGGTCCACGGTGACGGTTACACCAACCACTGTCCGTGCTGCCTGTGGTCCCGTCATGTGGACGTCAACCCCGGTGATCGAGCGGCGCAGTGTGGCGGCCCGATGCGCCCGGTTGCGGTGGAGGCCCGTCCCCATGACACCGTCCTGACGCACCGCTGCGAGACATGTGGGCACGAGCGCAGGAACAGGACGGCTCCGGCGGACGACATGGAGACGATCATCAAGGTGTCGGCGGCGGGCGCCGCCGAGTTCGGCCCGTCCGCCCCGCCTCGCGGCCGTGGCGAGCTCGGCGGGGGGCTCGGGGACGGTGGCGTCAGGGGTAGAGGCCGCGGGTCCGGTGCGCGTCGGCGACCCGGGCGACCCCGATGATGTGCGCGGCGGCGCGCAGGCTCACGCCACGCTCGGTGGCCAGCGCTGAAACCTCCCCGTAGGCGCGTTTCATGATGTCGCACAGCCGGTCGTTGACCTGGTCCTCCGTCCAGAAGTAGGCCTGGATGTCCTGTACCCATTCGAAGTAGGAGACGGCGACGCCGCCGCCGTTGGCGAGGATGTCCGGGACGACCACGACCCCGTTTCCGTCGAGGATCGGATCGGCGTCCGCGGATATCGGGCCGTTCGCACCTTCGACGATCATCCGCGCCTTGATCCGATCGGCGTTCGTCGCGGTGATGACCCCTTCCAGCGCCGCGGGCACCAACAGGTCGACGTCGAGCTCCAGCAGCTCGGCGTTGGTGATCGTGTCGGTTCCGGGGTGCCCGACGACGGTGTCGCTGCCGCGCTGGACCCGGCGGAGCAGGGCGGCCGGATTGAGCCCCTGCGGGTTGTAGACGCCACCCTTGACGTCGGAGACCGCGACGATCCGAGCGCCGGCGTCGTGGAGGTACTGCGCGGCGAGTGCGCCGACCTTGCCGAATCCCTGGACGGCGACGGTGACGTCGTAGGGGTCGAGGCCGTGTTCGGCCAGCGCCGCGAAGGCCGACAGCTGTACACCCCGGCTCGTCGCCCCGGCCCGCCCGGCCGATCCGCCGATCGACAACGGCTTGCCGGTGACGACTCCGGGTGCGGTGTAGCCGGTGTGCGTCGAGTAGGTGTCCATGATCCATGCCATGGTCTGTTCGTCGGTACCCACGTCCGGGGCGGGAATGTCCTTTTCTGGTCCGATGAGCGGGACGAGCTCGGCCGCGTAACGGCGGGTCATCCGCTCCCGCTCGGAGAGGGAGAGCAGGTGCGGGTCGACGGCGATACCGCCCTTGGCGCCGCCGTAGGGGATACCCATCAACGCGCACTTCCACGTCATCCACATGGCCAGGGCCTTGACCTCGTCAAGGTCGGTGGACGGGTGGAAGCGGATGCCGCCCTTGGCGGGTCCACGGGCCAGGTTGTGCTGGACCCGGTAGCCCGAAAGGACGAGCAGGTGCCCGTCGTCACGCATCAGCGGGACACTCACAGTGATCGCTCGACGCGGCATCCGGAGCAGATCGTGGAGGCCGTCATCAAGGCCGAGGTGGCGGACGGCGTTCTCCAGCTGGATCCGTGCCGTGTCCCACGCCGATGGAGATCCGAGCATTCAGACACCTCCTTGTGTTGTACGCGGTCCCCGTTGACCGCGCAGTGCGCAGTGCGCCGGGCGGCCGGCGCTGGGCGTGTGCCGGCCGGGCGTGCGCCGCGCTGACGGTGTCGCGGGTCGCGGGTCGCGAGGCTGCCTCTGCACGCTCGTCGGTGACCGGGTGTCAGGACGCAAGGGTAGATCATGGCCCGGATGGTCACCACCAGTTGTCAGCCTGATCGCTGGGACGATCCGGGAGGCGGTCGCACACATGCACCGCTATATCACGCAGAGTACTCGGGTGCTGAACGATGTGTCGCGGCAGGGTTGACCGAAGTCTCCCTTGCCTGGATGGCCGAAAGCCTACCGGGGCCGATGAAGCACCCGGAGGGCCGTCCGGGCCGTGGGCCGTGGTCAACCACTGGCCAGGGGTCCCCGTGCCACGCCGAAGCCGTTGCACGGGGGAGGCCCGCTACCGTCCTGATCGTGCGGACGGTTGACATCCGCCCCACAAGGGCGGCACGGCGACGGTCTGGTCGGCGTGTGGGGAGCGGGTCTGTGGACTGCCGCCGACGCTGGGTGGACCGCGTTCGCCAGTGGCTCGAGCCGTGGACAGGCCGGCGGATCTGGGCGTTTTGGCTGGTCACCCGAGTAGCGCTGGTGGTGTTGGCCATCACGGCGAAGGTCCTGGGTGCCCAGCATGGTGTGCTGGGCGACGTCCGGCTCTACGACCAGTGGGGAGGTGGCCTGCTCCACGGTCGGGGCCTGCCTGTCGGCGACGACCGTTGGCAGTATCCCCCGGCTGCCGCCATCGTGTTGGTCGTCCCATCCGTGCTGGAGGCCGCGACCGGATTTCCCTACGACGTCGGGTTCTTCCTGCTGATTCTCGCGGCGGACGCCGCGATCACCGCCATACTTGCCCGCCGTTCGGTGTCCGCGGCCCGGTTCTGGCTGGTCGGGATCTGTGCCCTTGGACCGGTGTCGGTGGCACGGTTCGACATGGTGCCGGCGGTGCTCGCCGTGGTCGCCGTCGCGGGGCTCGGCGGGCCAGCTGCGCCCGGACTGACGGCGAGCGGACTGACGGCGAGCGGGCCGGCGGCGAGCGGGCCGAACCAGCACAGCGGCGGACGTTGGGGGCGAGTCGGTCTGGCGGTCGGTCTCGGGACCGCTGTGAAGGTGTGGCCGGTGTTGTTGCTGCTCGCGTTGGGCGGGCCCGGTTCGGGCATCCGTTGGGCCGGGCGGCTGCGTGGGC
>NZ_CAUVXO010000112.1:1263-2024 GCF_963555865.1 Protofrankia sp. Cr1 | reverse complement strand
GGCCGCCCTGGTGCGCATGGCGGCCGGGTTGGTGGGGGCGGTCGCGTTGGTCGCAGTGGTGCTGTTCGCCGCCGGCTGGTGGCGGGACGCCTTCGGCTTCCTGGGCGCGCAGAAGGACCGGGGCCTGCAGGTCGAGGCAGTTTCGGCGACCCCGTTCGTCCTTGCGCACATGGTCGGGTTACATGCTGGACCGTCATATGCCTGGGGGGCGCTGCAGTTTGGATCCAAGCTGGCGCAGCTGGTGGCAACGATCTGCTCGTTTGTAGAGGTTGTGGTCGTGCTGGCCGCTGCCGCGCGCTGGTGGCTGCCGCGTTGGTCCCGAAGCGTCGAGGGCTCCCGAGCCGCGGCGGAATCGCGCACGGCGATCCACCCGGCGGACCGCATGCTGGCGCTGCTGCTGGTCGTGCTCGTGACAAGTCGGGTGCTCAGCCCGCAGTACCTGGTCTGGGTACTAGCGGTTGCCGCGTGCCGTCCGCACTCGTCCGGCCAGACTGTTGCCGCAGCGGCTCGCTGTGTGGTTGACCGGCGTCGCCGGGTCACCATTGGCCTGTTGGTGACCTGTCTGCTCTCGCTCGTGGTCTATCCGATCCGTTATGAGGACGTCATCCAGGGCCGAGTCGTCGCGAGCCTGCTCCTGGTCGTCCGTAACGGTCTGCTCCTCATTGTCTGCTGGGAGGCTGTCCGTGCCGCTTGGCCGTCGTCGCGGTCCGTGCCGTGGCAACCCTGGAGATCATGGCGACGGCAACGGTCAGGGCCGCAAC
>NZ_CAUVXO010000112.1:0-639 GCF_963555865.1 Protofrankia sp. Cr1 | reverse complement strand
CCCACCAGGCATCGCGGTCCACGTAGCCGTTGCGGTCCACGTAGCCGTGCCGGCTTCAGGCGGCGTCGGGTTGCGCCAGGCCCGGCCGAACAGCGCTGCGATGACGGCTGCGGCCACGGTAAGCGACGAGATTCGGGCGCAGGCGAGGACCGTCTCGGCGTGGCCGCTGACGCCGAGTAGCCGCAGTGATAGCGAGATCGGATGGGCGAGGAGCGCGGCCGGAGCGATGTCGGTCCGCAGCCTGCCAGCGGTGGACAGTGCTGTGATCCAGGTCGGACCGAAGCCGGCTGCGATCATGCTGGTCGTGTCGTGATCGTGGCCGTGGCCACCGTGAGGTCAACGAGCATTCCCGTCCCGGCGGTGATGATGGCGCCAGCCGTGCCGCCTCGGGGCATGGCAGCCTGGGCAGGTGGAGCCGCCGCGGTCCTGATGGCTGTGCCGGTGCCGCTCACGAGCTGTTCGCGAAGGTGGACGACGAGCAGTACGGCGAGAGCGAGGAAGGCGGTCGCCTTGATCGTGCCTGCCAGGCAGGCGAGGGCGACCGCGCCGGCCCGGGCGGCATACGAACTGATCGGAAGTCCAGGTGTCGGGCGATCGGGCCGCCAACGGAGATCAAGGCAGTGCCGGTGCCGGTGCCGG
>NZ_CAUVXO010000111.1:1968-13483 GCF_963555865.1 Protofrankia sp. Cr1 | reverse complement strand
ACGCCGTGCTGTTCGCCGAGGAGGAGGCGACCCTCGGGCGGTCCGTGGACAAGCGGCGCCGGGAGTTCACCACCGCCCGGGTATGCGCCCACCGCGCGCTCGCCACGCTCGGCCTACCGCCGGCGCCGATCCTGCCAGGTCCCCGACGCGAGCCGCAATGGCCCGCCGGAGTCGTCGGCAGTATCACGCACTGTGCGGGATATCGCGCGGCTGCCGTGGCCTGGTCTACCGATGTCGTCACGATCGGTATCGATGCGGAACCCAACGCGGTTGTCCCGCCGGGCGTCCTGGACCATGTCGCCCTGGCCGAGGAACACGCCTGGCTCGGTCCACTGCAGGCGCACCACCCCGAGGTGTGCTGGGACAGGCTGCTCTTCAGCGCCAAGGAGTCGGTCTACAAGGCGTGGTTTCCCCTTGCCGGGCGCTGGCTCGGCTTTGACGACGCGGTCATCACGGTCGAGCCGTCCACCGGTACCTTCTCCGCCCGGCTGCTGGTGGCGGGACCGATCGTCGCCGGTTGCGAGCTGACCGGGTTCACGGGTCGTTGGATGCTCGGCAGGGGTCTGCTCATCACGGCGATCACGCTGCCTGCGATCACAGCGCCGTCCATCACAGGGCCTGCGGTCACAGGGCCTGCGGTCACAGGGCCGGAACTCTGACGGCGGAGACGACGTCAACGAGTTCCGCCCGGGTCGGTAGGTCCGCGGGTCGCGTCGGGCGCCATCCCGAGGCGAGCAGTTCTGCCACCCGTGGTTCCACCGCACGCAGGTCCTCCGGTGCATCGACCAGGTGCATGTGGCGGAACACCGCGCGTGCCACCACCGGGTCGGCAGCGGCGGCGGCGAGCACCATGAACCGCGGCATGGCAGCCGGGCTCGGCGGGCTCATGGCCGGAATGGCGGGAATGTCCGAAACAGTTTCGTTCACGGCGGCACGCCAGACTACCGAACGCGACCGATCCAGTGACCGGGCGTCGTCGAACCACGACCGCAGCTCGTCATGGACCCAGGCGTCAACACGTTCACGCCACAGCTCGGGATCCGCCGGGTTCTCCGCGACCGCCCGGGCGAGGGTGAGAGCGTGCGCCACGGCCAACGACGTGCCCCGACCGAAATGCGGGTTGGTGCTGCAGACAACGTCGCCGATCGCGTGCACGCCCGGTGGCGTGGCCGGGCCCAGCGGCCGGAACACGTTGCGCAGCCCGTTCATGACCATGATGTCCGAGATCGGCTCGGCGACCGCGGGGTCGGTCCAGGCCGCGCCGAAGGGAACCACGCGCACGGCTGCGTCGAAGACGGGCACTGTGCGCAGGCCCGCCAACGCGCTGTCCTCCGGCAGATGCACGAACGTGACGGTGAAGGTCCCGGCGTCCTGGGGGAAGACCAGGAACGAGTAGCCGTCACCCTCCTCGACCCCGATCACTCCACGGTTGACCGGACCTGGCGCCCGCCCCGACCGCAGCAGGTATCGCCGTGACCGGTACACCTCGTTAGCCGGCTCGTCGAAGGTCTCCTGGGCGAGCATCGCCGCGGTGAGGGCACTGCGCCGGCCGCCGCAGTCGACGACAAGATCCGCCGAATGCAGGCCGCCGTCATCAAGGCGTACTCCGTTGACCGCACCCCCGAACACCTCGATCGCCCGGGCGGTCCCGATGTGGATGGAGACCCTCGGCTCGGCCTCGACCAGCCGGCGCAGCACCCACTCGAACGTGCTGCGCCGGCACAGGAAGGAACTCAGCCCGTCGGGCAGGGCGACGTCCACCGCGCCGGCGCCGCGCAGCGCCGCCACGACGTCGGGCAGAGCGGTCAGCAGTTCGGAGCAGCCACGCGCGAGGAAGGCATGCGGCTGGTGCAGCTGCGCGACCCCGGTCCGTTTCCAGGCCGCAGCCGCATCAACCTGCGCAGGCACAGGTGTCTCGTCCCGCTCGAGGAGCGTGACCGCATGCCCTTCCCGCGCGAGCGCGAGCGCGAGGGTCATCCCCGCCGGCCCGGCGCCGCACACGACAACCCGCAGCCGTCGTGCGGGTCCCCTTCCCGATCCCAGCCACGATGCCATCCCAATCCCCTCTCGGTGTCGTGTGTCCGCGTCGTGCCTCCGCGTCGTGCCCCGTGTCGTGCCTCCCCGTCGCTCAGCTCCGCGCTACCGGACTCCGCGCTACCGGGATGCCTGATCACCGCCGCCGAACACGGCGCGCAGATGGTCCTCAAGGGCACCCGTGAGGATCGGCCTGGTCCGGAAGCCCACGTGCCCGTCCGGGCGGATCAGGTAGGCGCACGGTCCGGTGGGCGCGTAGGCCGAGCGGAACGTCCGGCCGGTGTCATAGACGACGGGCAGGTCGACGCCCGGCGACGACGTGGCATCCAGATCCCGGACGAGATAGATGTCGACCAGCCCGGGAAACTGTTGCCGCATCGCGCCGGCCATCTTCTCGTAGCCACGCAGGTCTTCCTCGGTCGTGGACGCGTCCACGTAGATCAGCAACGTGTGCACGGTGCCGTGGGTCAGCTCGAACAGGCGCATCGGATGCCCGACACCGCGACGGGTCAGACCGTGCACGTCGGGCGCGCGGTCCCCGGCCGCCGGGGACCGTTCGGGCGCCTCCCAACCCAGTGCCTCGCCGACCCCCGGGGTGCCGTGGTAACTCAAGGTCATCTGCATCTCGTCGAGGAACTGCGCCTTTTCGTCGGCGTTGTCCATCTCGTCGGTGAACGCCACCCGCACGGCGCGGTCCATGACCGCCCGGCCGGCTGGGCGGCGCTCGGCCTCGTAGGTGTCGAGCAGCCCGGGCCCGGCGTGCCCGCTCACGGCGAGCGCGAGCTTCCAGCCGAGGTTGTAGGCGTCCTGGATCCCGGTGTTCATGCCCTGACCGCCTGCGGGCGGGTGCAGATGCGCGGCGTCGCCCGCGACGAAGGCCCGACCGACCCGGTAGCGGTCGACGATCCCGTGACTGATCCGGAAGATCGACGACCAGCGGAGGTTGCTTCCGGTGGTGCCGGCCGGTGCCAGCCGGTCGAGCGCGACCTGAAAGTCGGCCAACGTCGGCGGTTCGTACTCCTTGGTGAAACCCGGCGGCACCTCGGTGCGGGCAGCCTCCGCCATGATCCGCGGCGGCGCCATGGTCGCCATCCGGTATCGGCCCTTGCCGCGCAGCGGGACGCACACCAGCATCCCGTCGAGCTCACCGTCGGTCATGTGCATGAACCGCAGCAGGTATCCCTGCGGCATCGCCCAGTCGACGTCGAAGTCGGCCAGCATGAACAGCTGCGGGAACCGACCGGCCCCGGCGTTGAAGGACAGATCCAGTTCCCTGCGGACGACGCTGTGCGCGCCGTCGCAGCCGACGATGTACCTCGCGCGCACCGTCTCCTGCGTACCGTCGGCGCCGGACAGCGCTGCGCTCACGCCCGAGGCGTCCTGGGTGAGACCGCGCAGTGCGACGCCCCGTTCGATCGATCCGCCCAGCGTGCGCAGACGGTCGGTGAGGATCCGTTCCGTGTCGTACTGGGGCAGCCCGAGGTGGGCATACGGGAGCTCCGGGAGGTTCCATTCGACCCGGTGCGTCTGACGTCCGTTGATCATAACGATCTGGCCGTTGAACCAGATACCGGCGTCGACGGCCGCGCGGACGACGCCCATGTCCTCCCAGATCTCCATGGTTCGGCAGTGGACGCCGATGGCTTTGTCCGCCTGACTCGGCGGCTCGGTGCTCTTCTCCACCAGCCGGAACGAAACCCCGCGGCGGGCGAGCTCCACGGCCAGGGTCAGGCCGGTCGGTCCCGCACCGACCACCAGCACGTCGATGCTCGTGCGGGCCTCTCGCCGCCCGCTGACCGGCACCGGTGCGGCCCCGGTGCCGATGACAGTGCCGATGACAGTGGCGCTGGCGCTGGCGCTGGCGGTGCCGGTGCCGGTGGGCGGGGACGCGGACGGTTCCAGCTCCGCCACCGGGTCCGGCGGCCGGGCCGCGATCGTGAAGATACGGCGGGAGAACCCCCGGTTGAGGTACGGAATCAGCCTGGTGGTCCGGTCGGTATGACGCGGATCCTGTACCCAGGCGAGGAACGCGGCCTTCGACGCCCACTCGGCGAGCAGGTGGTAGGTGGGCGTTCCGGGCTCGTGCAGAAGCTCTTCACGGATGTGGCCGGGGACACCGCGCATGGCCGCGGCCACATCGAGGAAGGCCTGTTCGAAGATGTCCTCGTCACCCGCGGGTACGGTCGTGGTGACCAGGATGCGCACGGCCGATCCCCGGCCCGACAGGGTGTGTAGAACCTGGTAGGTGTGGCGGTCCGCATCATCGCGCAGCTCCCGCAACGCCGTGGTGACATGGTCGCGTCGCGGGCCGCGTCCGAAGGCGTCCAGTGCCGCCCGAGTCTCCCAGTCCGCGACGATCACATATTCGCCGGGAAGGTCCCGATCACGCATGAGGTCCTGGCGGATGTTGCCGGGCACCGTGCTGATGACCTCAGCCGCTTTCCGCCAGGCGTTTTCAAACTCATGTTCGCGGCCGGCGGTGGCACGCATCCGCAGCAGCGTACGTACCGTCTCGGTCTCGCTGAGTCCGGTCGCGGGGCCGCCTGCCCTCTCGGGGTTGGTCATCGCTGCTTGTCCTCCGGTACTTTTCGAGTCAAAGGGGACACGCCAGAAGGCGAGCCTGGATGCTGATCGATCTCAGGGAAATCGATCTCAGGGCAACGGCGTAGGACGAGCGAGGCGTTGAATCCGTCGAACCCGCGCGCGTTGACCATCGCGGTGAACACCGGTGTCGGGGTCACCTCGGACACGAAGTTGAGCCGGCACCCCTGGGCCGGAGCGCGGGTGCCCGCGGTCGGCGGAAGAAGATCATGACGCATGGCCAGCAGCGCGGTAGCCGCATCCAGCGCCGCTCCACCCTGATAAAGCCGTCCCACCAGGGGTTTCTGGGTGGTGACCGCCGGCGATGCAGGTCCAAATGCCGCCCACATGGCAGCGCATTCGTCCCGGTCGGCGGCAGGGACGCCAAGTGCGTCCGGGAAGACGACATCGACGTCGCCCGGACGCACGCCGGCCCGCCGCAGGGCGGTGGTCATCGCACGCGCGTACTGCTCCACGTCGCCTCCGCTCCCCCGCCGCGGCGGCCGGGGTCGCCCGTCGAACGTCGCGGCGGCACCGGCGATCTCCCCGTAGATGACGGGCGCGCCGCGAGCCAGCGCATGGTCGAGATCCTCGATGACCAGGACGGCGCCCCCTTCCCCGGGCACGTAACCGTCCGCATCCAGATCGAACGGACAGTAGGCCCGCGCCGGGTCGGTCCGGGCGGTCATCGCGTGGTTGTGCTGCTGGCAGGTGAGCGCATACGGCGACAGCGGGGCCTCGGTCCCGCCCGCGAGCACGACCGGGGTCCCGCGGCGGACCAGCCGCGCCGCGTGGGCGAGGCTGTCCAGGCCCCCGGCGCTCTCGGACACCAGCACCATCGACGGCCCCTTCATGCCATACATGATCGACAGCTGGCCGACCGTGGCCGCATAGAACCAGGCGATCGACTGATAGGCGCCAACCGTGTGCGACGGTGAGCTCCACAGCCGCTGGAGCTCACGCTGGCCAAAGGCGTTCCCCCCCGAACCGCTCGCGAGTGCCACCGACATCTCGTACGGATCGAGGGCCGCCGGATCGATCTCGGCATCGGCGAGTGCCTGGCCGGCCGCGCAGAAAGCCAGCTGCGTCCAACGGTCGGTCTGCACGATGAACCGACTGGGCATGTGATCGGCAGCCTCGAATCCGGGCACCTCGCCGGCGAGGGTGGTGTCGTATCGGGACGGGTCGAACCCGCCGATGCGTCCGATCCGACTTTCACCGGACAGCGCCGTCTTCCAGTAGGTGTCCGTGCCGATGCCGCTCGCGCAGACGATCCCGATGCCGGTGACAACCGCGCGTGGTTCTCTCGGCCGGCCCGTCACCGCCCGGCCTCCTGCGGCCGAGCGAAGATCATGGCGGACTGAAATCCGCCAAAACCGCTGCCGACCGACAGCGCCACGTCGACCCGTTGCTCCCGCGCCGTGTTGGGCGTGTAGTCCAGGTCGCATTCGGGATCACGGTTCGCCCAGTTCGCCGTGGGCGGCACAACGCCGTGCTCGATGGCCAGCGCGCAGGCGGCCATCTCGATGGCGCCGATCGCGCCGAGCGAATGGCCGACCATGGACTTGATCGAGCTGATCGGTACCCGGTAGGCATGGTCGCCGAGGGCGCGCTTGAAGGCGGCGCTCTCGTGCCGGTCGTTCTGTTTCGTCCCGGAACCATGCGCGTTGATGTAGGAGACGTCCGTCGCAGCCAACCGCCCCTGGGTCAACGCGTCACCGATGGCGACCGCCATCTCGGCGCCGTCAGGCCGCAGGCCTGTCATGTGAAAGGCGTTTCCCCGGGTGGCGAACCCGGCGACCTCGCAGTAGATGTGAGCGCCCCGGCGCAGCGCGCGTCCCATCTCCTCCAGGACGACGACGGCGCCGCCCTCCCCCAGGATGAAGCCCTGCCTGTCCCGGTCGAAGGGGCGGGAGGCGTGCGCGGGGTCGGAATCATCCGGCGACGTCGCCCTGATCGCGTCGAACGAGGCGAGCGTGACCGGCGAGATCGGGGAATCCGAGGCGCCGGCTATCATGACATCGGCCTCCCCGTCCATGACGAGCTGGTAGCCGTACCCGATGGCGTCGATCCCGGACGTACAACCGGTCGAGACGACCTGCGCGGGGCCGTGTGTCTCGAACCTGGCCGCAACATCGGCCGCCAGGCTGCTCGGCATCAGCGCCTGATAGAGGAACGGGGCCGCATAGTCGGGATCCACCAGCCACTCCCGGCCGGTGTCGCTGGCCACGACGTATTCGGTTTCCAACGCCGTGGTGCCGCCGACCGCCGTACCCATCGCGACACCGGTCGCGTTAGCGGTGTCCTCGTCGAACACGATCCCACTGTCGGTGACCGCCTCCGCGGCGGCGGCGAGGGCGAACTGGATGTACCGGTCGGACCGTCGTGTCTGCCTGGGGGACAGACCGGCCGCCACCGGATCGAAATCGCATTCGGCCGCGACCCGGGAGCGAAACGGCGAGGGGTCGAAAAACGTGATGCGGCGGGTGGCGGTGCGCCCTTCGGTCACGGTCGACCAGAATGCCGTCCGGGTCGCCCCTCCCGGTGCCACCACACCCACGCCGGTCACGGCCACGCGTCGCGAAGCGATCATCACGAGGCCACCGGGTCGCCGGCTGCGCTCTGGACAGCTGGACTCTGGATAGCTGGACTCTCGGTGTCGACGTGCCCGAGTTCGGGACGAGGGGCGAGCGGACCGAGGTGAAAAACCACCGACGCCGGTTCGGACCCGGTGTTGCGCAGCCGGTGGCGCATACCGACCGGGATGTAGAGCCCCTCGCCGGGTGCGACGACCGCAGGCTCGTCGTCGCAATCAACGGTAATCACCCCGTGCGTAACACACAGGAACTCTTCGCTGTATGGATGGTAATGTTCGGCGATCGTCTCGCCCGGCAGAAGCGTCGCCACGCCCATGAAGCCGGACGTACTGCCTACGGTTCGCGGGCCGAGCAGCACCCGCAGCTCCCCGCCGCGGCGCCGATCTGCCGGCACGTCGCGAGCGGCCACATGTCCCCAGCAGGATGTGACAGCCATACTCCTAACTCCCCTCTCGCTCGTCATGCACGGGTGTCGCGGGCCATACCGGCCACACCGGGCGTACCCGGTGCCCCGGCCCCGGCCCCGGCCGGATCAAGCTCCCCGGCTGCCAGCCGTTCGAGCTTGCCTCGGATGACCTCCATCTGGATCACAGAATTGATGTTGATCCGGACGGTCATCGCCTCATCGTCGACGGGTGCGTCCGGGCGCATGGCGAAGTCCTGTACCCACGTCATCCGGACACCGCCGTCGACTTCCTCGTAGGACCAGTGGATGTTCATGTACCGGAAGGGGCCGGGCTCGACCCGATGCGCGCGTACCTCCCGGCGCTCGTGGTCAACCGTCCGCTCACTCACCCATGACCAGACCCGCCCGTCGGCGTCCGGATGCATGACCAGCCGGAAACGCACGGTGTCAGCCTGGCATTCCGCGTCACTCCGCTGTTCCAGAATCTCCACCGAGGCATACTCCGTGAAGAGGTCCGGCCAGTTCTCGACATCGTTCGTGGCGGCCCAGACGACGCCGAATGGAGCGGCTATGAACACTGAGTTCTCGGTGTGTCCCGACATTACCGGGAGACCTCCTCGAAGGATTCGTTGACGATAGCGGAGATCTCGTTCACGGTCATCGTGACGGCGTGGTCGGGAATCTCGACTCCGAATCTCTCCACGATCACCGCCTGCAGCTCGAGCACTGCCAGAGAGTCGATTTCGAGATCCTGGAGAGAAACATCCGGGTTTCCGGCGAGAATACCGGGGTCCACACCGGCCTTCGTAACGAGGATCTCCGAGATCTGGGCCGGTGTCACCACGGTCCGGGTATTTCCGCCGGTCGCCGTGCCGCCCGTTCTTTCGGCGTGTTCGGCGCTTGCCGTGTTTTCTGTGTTTTCTGTGTTTTCTGTGCTCATCGCCGTGTCCTTTTCAGTCCGCGACCAGGCGTTCGACCAGGCCGGTCGAATACTGGCCCTTTCGGAACTCGGTGTCAGCCAGTACCTGTTTGATGAAGGGGATGGTGGTGACCACGCCGGGACCGGCGATGTCGAACTCGGCCAGAGCGCGTTCGGCCCGGCCCAGCGCCTCAGCCCGGCTGGGTGCCCAGACCGACACCTTGGCCAGCAGCGAGTCGTAATGCGGGCTGACCCGGTATCCGGGGTAGCCGTGGGTATCGACCCGGACGAACGGGCCGGCCGGTGGTGTGAACCGTTCAAGCAGGCCCGGAGCGGGAACGAACCCGCGATCGGGGTCCTCGGTGTTCACCCGGCACTCGACCGCGACGCCGCGCGCGACGACGTCCTCCTGCCGTAGCCGCAGCGGGGTACCGGACGCGACATACAGCTGCTCGTGAACAAGATCGCATCCCGTCACCATCTCGGTAACCGGATGTTCGACCTGAATACGGCTGTTTATCTCTATGAAGTAGTGGGCCTGGTCCTCGTCAACCAGAAACTCGACCGTTCCGAGGCCGGTGAAACCGACCGAGAGCGCCCCGCGTACGGCGTCCCGGCACATTTCGGCCACCCGGTCGGGGTCGAGTTCGGGCGCGGGCGCCTCCTCGACCAGCTTCTGGTGGCGGCGCTGTACCGAGCAGTCACGAGTGCCGAGGTGGATACCTCCACCCTGCGCGTCGCAGAGTATCTGTACTTCGACGTGGCGGGCCCGCTCAAGAAAGCGTTCGACATAGATCCGGTCGTCGCCGAACACGGCCCGCGCCGCGGCGCGCGTCCGCGTGTAGGCCCGGGACAGTTCCGCGGCCGACCATACAACGGTCATACCGCGACCACCACCGCCGGCAACGGCCTTGATGATGACGGGGTAACCGACGGCGTCGGCTATATCGCGGACGTCGGCTGCGCTGCGGGCGGCCTCCGCGCTGCCGGTGAGCAGGGGCAGGCCAGCCTGGCGCATCAGCGTCCGCGCCACGCTTTTGTCTCCGAGCGACGCCATCACAGCCGGCGGGGAACCGATGAAAACCAGACCGTTCTCCGCGCAGATCTCGGCGAAATCCGGATCCTCGGACAGAAATCCGTAACCGGGATGGATGGCATCGGCCTCCGTCATCTTAGCCGCTTCTATGATGGCGGCGACATTGCAGTAGCTGCGCCGTGGCGGCGGCGGCCCGATACACACGGCCTGGTCGGCGTATCGCCGGACGACGGAATCGGCGTCCGCGGTCGAATAGACGGCGACTGTCCGGACGCCGAGCTCACGGCATGCCCGGGCGACCCGCAACGCGATCTCGCCTCGGTTCGCGATGAGAATTTTCTGAAACAATTCTACATCCCTCCGCGGGAAAAAGGCCGGGGGCCCCTCGGGGCCGCCGGGCGAGGCGGTTGTGCGATCGTGCCTTACCCGGCGGTCCGTCAGTGGTGCGGCGTGATTTCAACGAGAACCTGGCTGAACTCGACCGCTTCCCCGTTCTCGACGCAGATCCGGGCCACCGTTCCGCCGGTATCCGCGGTCACCGGATTCAGTAGTTTCATCGCCTCGATGATGCCGATGGTCGCGCCGGCCTCGATGACCTTCCCCACCGCGATGTAGGGTTCCGCCCCTGGCTCGGGGGCGTGGTAGAAGGTCCCGACGAGCGGGGCGGAGACGACGACGGTGTTCCCGGAGCCAACGTCCCCGGAGCCAACGTCCCCGGAACCGGCAACCCCGGAGCCAACGTCCCCGGAGCCAACGTCCCCGGAGCCGGCAGCCCGGGAGCCTGCAGCGCCGGCGGGTACGAGCGCCGGAACGAGCGCCGCGGCCGGATCCAGCTGGGCCGGTACGGCCGCAGCGAGCGCGACCGGCGACCATTCGACCTCGATGATCACATCTCCGGAACAGACCCGGATGCGGCCCAGGCGCCCCGGTAGTTCATCGGCCAGCCGCCTGGCATACTCGTGCAGACACCCCAGAACGTGCTGGCGCTGATCGGTCGCGCTGCCCGGCCTCATGCGGCCGTCTCCTCCTGGCGCGGCCGCAGCCGCGGTTCGGCTGAGCCCGGAGATGGCGTGGACGCGGCCGGGGTCGTCACGGCGGCCTGGCCGAAACGGCGGAAGCGCCCACGCCGAGCGTTGACCAGTTCGGCCGCCGGCACCGACAGCAGAGGCCGCAGCGTTTCCACCACCGCGGCCCGCAGCAGGTCCGCGGCGGCACCATGATCCGCCTGTGCCCCCCCGAGCGGCTCCGGCACCACCGCGTCGACGATGCCCAGGCGCAACAACGACGGGGCGGTGAGACCGAGCGCACGCGCCGCCTGGGCGGCAGCATGGGCATCGTTCCACAGGATCGCCGAGCACGCCTCCGGGCTGATGACCGAAAAGACACCGTTCTCCGCCACAAGAACGCGGTCCGCGACGGCCAGCGCGAGCGCGCCGCCGCTGCCACCCTCACCAGTGATCACAGCAATGATCGGGGTCGGGAAGGCCGACATCCGCTGGATGGCGTGCGCGATCGCGGACGCCTGCCCCCTCTCCTCAGCCTCGCGCCCGGGGTAGGCGCCGGGGGTGTCGATCAGGGTGACCACGGGCAGCCCGAGCCGGGCCGCGAGCGACATCACCCGCATGGCCTTGCGGTAGCCCTCGGGCTGCGGCATGCCGAAGTTGTTCGCGATGAGATCCGCGGTCGAGTGCCCCTTCTGCGTCCCGACAACCGCCACGGCGAGTCCGTCGATCTCCGCCAGACCCGCGACCACCGCGCGGCAGTCACCATAGAGGCGGTCTCCCCGCAGTTCGACAAAAGCGTCGAAGGAACGGGCGAGATAATCCTGGACGGTCGGGCGGGCCGTGTCGCGGGCGAGTCGTACGGTCTCCCATGGGTCGCGCTGGACCAACCGCTCCGGGTCGGTGATGACCACGCTCACCGGTCCGCCCACCGGTCCGCCC
>NZ_CAUVXO010000111.1:0-1354 GCF_963555865.1 Protofrankia sp. Cr1 | reverse complement strand
GGCAGCCGCCGGCGCACGGTACCCGGCCGACAGCAACCGCGTCAGGCAGGTCCGAAGATCCACCCGGTCGGCGACGATGTCGACCTGACCCTTACTGGCGAGAAATCCGCTGCTCTGGAACTCGGCGGGAAGTTCCTGCCCGATGGTCTGGCGGATGACGCGGGGGCCGGCGAAACCCATCCGGCTGCCGGACTCGGCAACGATCACGTCCGTGTTGGTGGCAAACGATGCAGCCACACCGCCATAGGTGGGGTCGGTCACCAGGCTGATGGACAACAGGCCCCGTTCCCGGTGCCGCTGGATGGCGATGCCGGTCTTTGCCATCTGCATCAACGACAGACAGCCCTCCTGCATTCGAGCGCCACCAGAGGTCGCGACGATGAGCAGGGCGAGCGCGTCGTCGACGGCACGTTCGACCGCGAGGGTAATCATTTCCCCGACCGCCGACCCGAGACTCCCGCCCAGAAAACGGAAATCCATGATGGCTGCGACAACAGGGTAGGCACCGATGCTGGCCGTGCCACACAGCACCGCCTCGGCAAGTGAGGTCTCCTCGCGGGCGGCCTCCCAACGCCGGCGGTAGGGCCGGGTATCGGTGAAGCCCAGGACGTCAAAGGCCACGGGTTCGATCGGCAACGGCGCGAAACTGCCCGCGTCAAGAAGCTGGTCCACCCGCTGCGACGCCGTGAGCCGACTGTGGTGACCACATTCGGGACACACGAGCAGATTGCGGGCCAGCCGCTTGCCGTAGACGAGCGCCGTACAGGACCCGCACCGGGTCCAGGCCGCAGCCCTCGCCCCGGCGGTAGCGGTCGTCACGCGACCTCCCCCTGAGACGCCGTCTCAAAGGTGTAGAAACAGTGTGCCATCGCGTCCGCGGGCGAACGCCATGTCTTCAGGTACGGCCGAATATGGTGCTGCAATCGGTCGCTGACGCGCTTGAACTCCTCGTGACCGCGTGCGTTCTCAACCGTCCGCCGGCCGTCGTCGACGGTTTCCAGAAGATGTACGTAGAGATCGCCGAGTGAGTAGAGTGAACGGTGGACGACGCCGGCCACGCGCGGCAGACCGGTGGCGTCCGACTCTGCGAAGATACGCGCGACATCCTTGTGGGAACCGGGTTCGATTTTGGCAACAATCAGCGTTCTGTGCATGTTGCGATCCCCCTCCACCGAGCTGGCCGGGAAACCCCGGGACCGGGGCCGGCAGGGCCGCTGACCCATTCACGGCGACGTTTCCAGGCGAGACTGACCCACTACTGAGAGTAAATGCGATCATGCCGTGCGTCCACCTGTACCGTCTGCGTAACCATCGGAGGAGGGTTCCATCCGATCACGCCGACCGCACCGCACCG
>NZ_CAUVXO010000110.1:0-12921 GCF_963555865.1 Protofrankia sp. Cr1 | reverse complement strand
GCCGTGAGCGGCGAGGCCGGCCAGGTCAGCGCGGCCCGGCGGAGGGACGTGCTGGACGCTCTGCGGCGCGGCGCGGTGCCGGCGGCCGGGCTGGACCTGCTCGCGGTCGGGCTGGACCGGTTCGAGCGCGCCGCTGCCGAGGACCTGGCCGCCGTCGCCGCCGGCGGGTCGGTGTTCAAGGCTGTCCGCGGCGAGTACGGCTCCGGGAAGACATTCTTTACCCGCTGGCTCGCCGAACAGGCGAAGAAGGCAGGCCTCACGACCGCCGAGGTGCAGATCTCGGAGAACGAGACCCCGCTGCACAAACTGGAGACCGTCTACCGCCGGCTGACCGAGCGGCTGACCACCGCGACGTTCCCACCGAGCGCGCTGCGGCAGGTCGTCGACGGCTGGTTTTACGCGCTGGAAGAGGACATCCTCGCCACCGACGAGGCAACGGGCGACGAGGCAACGGGCGACGAGGCAACGGGCGACGACGCCGCGGCGCTCGATCGGGCCGTCGGCGAGCTGGTCGACCGGCGACTCGCCGAGGTCGGCCGGACGGCGCCCGCGTTCGCGGCTGCGCTGCGTGGCTACCGGGCGGCGCTGGCCGCCGGCGACGAGGCGACGGCGGCGGCGGTGCTCGCCTGGCTCGGCGGGCAGCCGCACGTCGCAGCCAGCGCCCGCCGGGCCGCCGGGGTGCGCGGTGATCTGGACCATTTCGGGGCACTTGGCTTCCTGCAGGGGCTGCTGGTGGTGCTGCGGGACAGCGGCTTCCGCGGCCTGCTCCTCGTCCTCGACGAGGTCGAGACCCTGCAGCGGGTCCGGTCCGACGCGCGGGACAAGGCGCTGAACGCGCTGCGCCAGCTCATCGACGAGGTCCACAGCGGCCGCTTCCCCGGCCTGTTCCTCGTCATCACCGGAACGCCGGCCTTCTATGACGGCCCGCAGGGGGTGCAGCGGCTCGCGCCGCTCGCGCAGCGGCTGGCGACCGACTTCACCGCCAACCCGAAGTTCGACAACCCGAGGGCCGTGCAGCTGCGGCTGGCCGGGTTCACCGAGGCGTCGCTGGTCGAGCTCGGCGGACGGGTCCGGGACCTGTACGCGGCCGGTTCGTCGGGCAATGCGGCCGGGCGGATCGAGAAGCTCGTCGACGACGCCTATCTCGGGGAGCTGGCCGGGGCGGTCGCCGGGCGGCTCGGCGGGAAGGTAGGCGTCGTGCCCCGACTGTTCCTGAAGAAGCTCGTCGGGGACGTGCTCGACCGGGTCGACCAGTTCGACGACTTCGCCCCCCGGCGCGACTACCCGCTGACCATCGGCGCAGCTGAAATGACCGACCTGGAACGCAACGCCGCCCGCGCCGACGACATCGACCTGGATCTGGAGTGACCGTCGAGCCGGAGGCGCCCGCCGCCGACGCGGCGGATCTGCTGCATCCGGTGATGTTGCACCACATCGCGAACACTTTGCAGTGGCCGGGGCTGCGGCCGTTGCAGGAGGAGGCGGTCGCGCCGCTGCTCGCCGGTTCGGACGCGCTGCTGCTCGCGCCGACCGCCGGAGGGAAGACCGAAGCGGCGACGTTCCCGATCCTGTCGCGGATGGCGGCCGAGAACTGGCAGGAGACGTCGGTCCTGTATCTTTGTCCGTTGAAGGCGCTGCTGAACAACCTGATGCCCCGGCTGGAAACCTACACCGGCTGGCTCGGACGCCAGGCCGCTGTCTGGCACGGCGACGTGACCGAAGGCCGGCGCAACCGGATCCGCCGCGAACGGCCCGACGTCCTGCTCACCACGCCCGAGTCACTGGAAGCGATGCTCGTCAGCGTCCGCACCGACCATCGCGGCTTCTTCGCCGGCGTCCGCGCCGTGATCGTCGACGAGGTCCACGCGTTCGCCGGCGACGACCGTGGCTGGCACCTCCTCGCCGTCCTGGAGCGGCTGCGCCGGATCATCGCCGCCGAACAGGTAGCCCATGTTTCCTGGGAGCTCCAGGTCATCGGCCTGTCGGCGACTGTCGGGAACCCGGCCGAGTTGCTGCGCTGGCTGCAGGGTTCGGGCGCGGGCCGGCGCCCGGCGCAGGTCGTCGCGCCGGACCTGCCGGCCGCGCTTTCCCGGCGGTCTCCCCCGGCCACGGCCACGACCCCCGTGGCCGGGGGTGTGGTGAGCGAGATCGAGCTGGACTACGTCGCCTCAGTGCCGAACGCGGCAAAGGTGCTGGCCGCCCTGCACCGGGGCGAGAAGCGGCTCGTGTTCTGCGACTCGAAGAAGATCGTCGAGGAGCTTGGTCAGGCGCTGCGTTCCCTCGGGGTGGCGACGTTCCTCTCGCATGCGTCGCTGTCTGTCGATGAGCGGCACCGATCTGAGGAGGCCTTCGCCCAGGCCCGGGACTGCGTGATCGTCGCCACCAGCACGCTTGAGCTGGGCATCGACGTCGGCGACCTCGACCGGGTCATCCAGATCAACGCTCCGGGAACCGTCGCATCGTTCCTGCAGCGTCTCGGCCGTACAGGCCGCCGGGCGGGTACGACCCGCAACTGCCTGCTCCTCGCCCTGAACGAGAGTGCGCTTGTGCATGCCGCCGGGCTGTTGTTGCTGTGGGGCCGCGGCTGGGTGGAGCCGGTCGTCGCCCCGCCGGAGCCACGGCACATCGTCGCCCAGCAGCTGCTCGCGTACTGCCTTCAGGAGAACCGGGTCGGCGACCGCACCTGGGTGGACGAGTGGAACGGCCTCGCGCCCTTCGACCGTTCGGCGGAGCCGATCGTGCGCCACCTCGTCCGCATGGGCTACCTGGACTCCGACGGCGGCATGCTGTTCGTCGGCCCGGAGGCGGAGCGCCGCTTCGGCCACCGGCACTTCTCCGAGCTGACCGCGGTCTTCACCGCGGCGCCCGAGTTCACCGTCCTCAACGGCCGCGACGAGATAGGCCGCACGGACCCGGTCCTGCTCACCGACCCGGTCGAGGGCCCGCGGCTGCTGCTGCTCGCCGGTCGCAGCTGGCGGGTCACCCACATCGACTGGAAACGCCGCCGCTGTTTCGTCGAGCACGCCGAGGGCGGCGGCCGGGCCCGCTGGCTGACCCCTGCCGACGGCGCCATGTCCTTCGAGCTGACCAGAGCGATGCGGGAGGTCCTGCTCGGCGCCGACCCGCCGGTCCCCCTCACCCGCCGAGCGACGGAACGGCTCGCGGTCGTCCGCGAGAACCACCTCAACGTCGTCCACCCGGGCGGCACGATGATCGTCCGAACGGAAGACCTGACCGACGTCCGTTGGTGGACCTGGGCCGGCGAACGCGCCAACCGCGCCCTCACCGCGAGCCTCGGCGACCTCGCCGACCCCCTCCAGGCCCCGACCGCCTCCTACCTGCGCTTGCGCACCGACCTGACCCCGCCCAGGTGGAAGGCAGCGACCGCGGACCTGGAGTCCCGCCTCTGTCTCCCCCACGTCACCGACGAGGCCCTGGCCGGCCTCAAGTTCAACACCGCACTCCCCCCGCGCCTGGCCGAAGCCACCCTCGCCACCCGCCTCGTCGACCTCCCCGCCGCCACCACCGTCCTGCGCGAGCCCGTCCGGTTCGCCACCCTGGGAACCTGACCGATCTCGTTGGTTTCAACGACGATGTGTCGACCGACCACGCCTTTGGCCCGCGCGTGCAACTGTTCGTCCCACCGGACGTCGACACAGCGGGAAGCGACGCTGGACCGGCACCCAGTCACCAGCCCGCCCCAGCAACATCCCGCAGGTTCACCGAACACTTACGGTGAAACAGTGAGCCAGTTCGTGGGCGTCGCGGGTCCGGTCCGCCTCGTAGAATTCCTCGCGCAGCCGCTCCTCGGCGGTCTGCTCGACCCGGCCTATGGTCAGTCGCAGGATGGGTGGCGCCATCAGCGACGTCACGACGGCGACCAGTACGATGATGGTGTACATCTGCGGGCTCAGCACCCCGAGCCGCAGGCCGACCATCGCGATGATGACCTCGATGACCCCGCGGGCGTTCATTCCGGCGCCGAGCGCGAGCGCCTCCCAGTGTCCCATGCGACTCAGCCGCGCACCGGCGTAGGCGCCGGCAAACTTGCCGAGCACCGCGGCGAGCAACACACAGAGACCTGCGATCAACACCGCCGGCCGACCCAGCAGGGTGAGATCCATCCGGAGCCCGGCGGTCGCGAAGAACAGCGGGGCGAGGAAGGACATCACCGTGCTGCGCAGCGGGGCCAGCCTGGCGGCGCCCAACCCACCACAACTGTTGATCATAATTCCGCAGACGAAGGCCCCGAAGACCGCCTCCAGGCGCATCGCCTGCGTGGCCGCCGCGCCCAGCAACACCAGCACTATCACCAGTGTCACCGTGACGCCGCCGTTGCGCGCCCGGTCCGAGGTGTCGGCCAGCCGCAAGGCTCGCCGCACGAAGGGGCGGGCGAGCACGGCGAGGGCGATGACGAGGGCGATATAACCAACCGAGAGCATGACGCTACCGGCCTGCACACCTCCGGTCGCGATGCCGGAGACGATCGCCAGCAGCAACCAACCGACGACGTCATCGATCATGGCCGCGCTCAACATGAGCTGCCCGATGTTGCGGTGCAGCATCCTCAGGTCCATCAGGGTCTTGGCGATGACCGGGATCGCGCTCACTCCCATCGCCACGCCGAGGAACAGCGCGAAGGTGCTCCGCTCGGCGGAACCGGGGACCAGCGAGCCGGGCAGCAGCACCCCGGTGGCCACGCCGAGACCGAACGGGATCACTATGCCGGCAATGCTGATCCGGACCGCGGTTAGCCCCCGGCGGCACACCAGATCGAGGTCCAGGTGGATGCCGGTGATCCCGACGAGCAGCAGCACGCCCACCTGCCCGACCGCGTCGAGCAGGTGGAACTGGGCCACGTCATGGGGCAGCAGCCAGCCCTGTAACCCTGGCGCAATGTGCGCCAGCACCGAGGGCCCGGCCAGTACCCCCGCGAGTAGCTCACCGACGATGGCCGGCGCGCCGACCCGGACCGCCAGCCTGCCGAGCCCGAGCGCGAGCAGCAGCAACAGTCCGACCTGGAGCAAAAAAATCAGTAGCGCGTGCGCACCGATCGGCGCCACGGGTCCGGCCGCGAGCGGCATACGACACCCCCACTGCAACCCACCGGTTGACTTCGACGAGTCCACGGTACGTAACACCTATAAAGGGGTTCTAAAGCGGCAATTCTACATTTGATAGGCAACAGGCCTGACTGACCGGAGCCGCTCGGGCGACAGCTGGTGACCAGGAGCGACGAAATCCGCACCGGGCCCCCACCGAGCCCGCACTTAGTGATCAGCGCATCACGCGGCCGGCGAAGGACGCGATGACCCTTGCGACGTCGCCGGGGGCGCGCAGGTTCGCCAAGTGGCCCTGCCGGGGCAGGATTACGGTGGAGTCGACGTGGGGCAGCACGTCAGCCAGCGCGTCCAGCCGTCGGCGCAGGTGTGCGGGACTTCGGCCGCCGCCGAGCAGCAGTGCGGGCAGGTCGAGGTGGGCGTACCGGTCCAGGCCGACGCCGAGTGACTCGATGGCCTCGGCGTCGGCGAGCTGGGCGGGCGCGTACCCGCACAGTTCATCCCAGATCGACGGCATGAGTCGTAGGGCGGCGACACCGGCTGCCGACGCCTGCACGATCTCGCACAGGTAAATGCTCATCGCTCGGTCCGGGTCGCCTGCGTCCAGCGCGGCCCTGGCCCGGCGCAACGGGTCGCCGCCGAGCGGCTCGGTGATCGCGAGTGGTGGCTCATACAGCACGATCCCGGCAAATCTCGATGGCGCGGCCAACGCGCCCTGCAGGGCGACCACCGCGCCGGACGAATGCCCCACCATCAGCAGCGGCCCGTCGACCGCGTCAGCCACCGCGAGCACATCGCCGACCTCGCCAGCCATCGCGTCCGTCCCAGCCGGCGGCGGATCACAACGGTAGGTCGGCCGGTCGAAGCGCAAGACCCGGAAGCGTTCCACCAGCACCGCCGCGACCCCCGCCCACGAGGAGCCGTCGGTGGATCCGCCATGCACAAGCAGGATCGCCGGCCCCTGCCCTTCATCGGTCACGACGATCGTGCGATCATCTGCGCCGGCCACGACAAGTTCACGGTTCGTCACCACGGTACGGCCGCCGCTGGAAACGAGTCCGTGGCGGCGGCCGTACCAAGCACCGTCACGTGCCCGTGGCGCGGAGTCGACCCGCTGGGTGGGCACGACCGACGCTGATCCGGTGGGGCATCTGGACTCCCTGCACTCGGAGTACCACAGGCTGCATTGCCGACTGACCACCTCGGCATCATTTTATGTACCATAATAGGATCGATCCGGCCCGGTCCAGCGCCCGGGAGACGACGGCGAGTTGGGTGACGGCCTCGGTACAGTCCCGGCCACCCCGGAACCTAATGGGAGCTACCGGGCCGTTGTAGGGCAGGCTCGGTGCCGGTAGCCGCCGGCGGGTGAGCACTCTCGGAACCAGGACATCGAGTCCTATTGACAGACCGTGCCCCCACCGGTGGTCGGGAGAGTTGACCGCTGATGGGATGTCGTCGCCCGCCCCGCTGTGGCGTGAGCACTTGACCATTAGGTCGCTGGTGGTTCTCCCGCGGGCTGCTGATGTTTCTGTCGGCGTAGACGGGAGACGCGGGATGCTGTTCGTCGGGAACGACTGGGCTGAGGATCATCATGATGTGGAGGTTCAGGACGAGGCCGGCCGGCGGTTGGGTAAGGCCCGGTTGCCCGAGGGTGTGGTCGGGATCGGCCGGTTGCACGAGCTGACCGGCCGTTTCTTACCGGAGGGTTCGGCTCCGGACCAGGTTGTAGTCGGGATCGAGACGGACCGGGGTCCGTGGGTGCGGGCGCTGGTCGCGGCCGGCTACCAGGTGATCGCGGTGAATCCGCTGCAGGCCGCCCGCTACCGGGAACGGTCCTCGACGTCGGGGGCGAAAAGCGACGCCGGTGACGCGCACGCCCTGGCGGACATGGTCCGCACCGACCGCCACCAGCTTCGTCCGTTGGCCGGGGACAGCGAACTGGCGGAGGCGGTCAAGGTCACCGCGCGGGCGCACCAGACGCTGGTCTGCCAAGCTTTTTGAGACATCATGATGTTGAAGTTGTGGGTTGATCCTCCTCGATTTCGATCTTCGATGGGGATCGGTTGATCCAAACCCGTCTGGGCAGCTCCGGCGTCCGCGGCGGGCCACGGTGAAACCGTTCCGGATGTTCGACATAGGCCGTGTCCAGGGCGAAGTCGCGGGTGCCGTAGATACTGGTGAAGTTATCCGGGAACGCCGGGCAGTACCTCTGGCGCTACCAATAGATCAGTGGGCTTGATCCGGACCTGATCGCCTCGTCCGGCAGAGGTACCTACGGGGGCACGCCGCCCCGCCCGCTAGGTTGCAAATCGACGAAAACCGCTGCCTAGCAGGAAGAACGGCGTGACACAGTCCAAGGTATGGCGTCGTGTGTTCGGTGTCGAGCACACGGTCGTGGAGAAGATCGAACTAGTCGAGGCGACCGATAAGATCGTCGCCCACGTCCGTCTCTACAGCAACCGCGCGAACCGGTGCTCCCGCTGTGACCGTAAGTGCCCGGGGTGCGACCAGGGCAGTGGCCGGCGCCGCTGGCAAGGCCCTGACCTCGGCACCGCGAAGGTCGAGCTCGAGGCCGACGCGCCCCGGGTCAGCTGCCCTGAACACGGCGTGGTCGTCGCCGCCGTCCCGTGGGTCCGGCCGAAGTCGGGTTTCACCCGCGATTTCGAGCAGCTGTGCGCCTGGCTCGCCAAATACATGCAGAACAACCGGGTCGCCGGCCTCCGCCGTATCGGGGTCGACGAGATCTCGTACAAGAAAGGCCACCACTACCTGACCGTCGTCGTCGACCACGACACCGGCCGGATCGTGTGGGCGGGCGAGGGCCGTTCCAAAGACACGCTGAAGAAATTCTTCGAGCTGCTCGGCGAGGAACGCTGCAAGAAGATCGCCACCGTGGTCGAAGAGCTTTGCCCGCAGGCGAAGCGCTGCATGGACCCGTTCCACGTGGTCGCGTGGGCGACCAAGGCCGTCGACACCGTGCGGCGGCGGACGGTCAACGACCTGCACCGCTCCGGGCGGGGGCGGGCCGCGGCCGATTCGAAAGGCACCCGGTGGGCTTTGCTGAAAAACCCGGAGAACCAGACCGGGGAACAGCGCACCACGGTCGCCTCCATCAAGAGAACGAACGGGAAGCTGTACACCGCCTACCTTTTGAAAGAACAGCTGCGGGAGGTTTTCAAAGTCGGGGGCGACGCGGGGAAGAAGCTGCTGGCGGGCTGGTTGGCGTGGGCTTACCGCAGCCAGCTCCCGGAATTCGTGGCTGTCGCCAGGACGGTGGAGACGCAGCGGCTGGCGATCCGGAACACACTCGAATACAGTTGCTCGAACGCCCGCTCCGAGGCGACCAACACCCACCTGCGCCAGCTCACCCGGGGTGCCTACGGCTACCGCTCGCCCGAGGCGCTGATCGCGAGGGCGACGTTGACCCGCGGCGGCTTGGACGTCGTTCTCCCGGGCCGGGCCGCTTGATCCACGATCAGCTACCCACTGATCTTACCCAAGAGCCAAACTTCGCTACTGCATGATGGCCGCTGTAGCCTGCGGGCGCCACCTATGACGAATCCCCACCGCGGACAGCGGTTTCCGGTGCTCGTGCCGAGGTGCCGGCATCGGCTCTGTCCGGGAAGGAACACTGTGAGGTATGAGATCTTGGGGCCACTACGTGTCGTCGGCGGTGGGGGCATCTCCTTCATCAGCGCTCCGAAGATTGAGATCCTGCTCGCTGCGCTGGTCATTCGCGCCGACCACGTGGTTGGCACCGACCAGCTTATCGACGAGATCTGGGGGGACCGGGCGCCGCGCCGGGCCACGGCCGGGCTGCACGTGTATATTTCAGAGCTGCGTAAGTTCCTCAGCCGCCTAGACCATCCGAACAACCGGATCGTCACCAGGCAACCGGGCTACCTGCTGAACCTGGGCTCCGACGATATGGACGTCCAGTTGTTCCTCGACCGGGTCGCCGTCGGCCGCAAGCAGGCTCGGGAGCGGTGTCATGAGGAGGCCTCGGACCGCTTCGAGAGCGCGCTGGCCCTCTGGCGCGGGCCCGCGCTCGGGGGTCTGGGTGCCGGATCGATGATCGAGGCTTTCGTATCCTCGGTCTCCGAATCCCGGATGGAGTGCACCGAGCTGCTGGTCGATTCACAGCTCCAGCTCGGTCGTCATCGGGAGGTGGTGGGTCGGCTGTTCTCGCTTGTCACGGAGTTTCCGCTGCGAGAGACCTTCTACCGGCAACTGATGCTGGCCCTGTACCGGTCCGAGCGCAGGGCCGACGCGTTGAAGGTCTACGAGTCGGCGCGCCGCACGCTGCACGACGAGTTGGGGCTTGAGCCGTGCCGCGCGTTGCAGGACATCCAGCGGGCGATCCTGGCAGGCGACGACCGCGCGCTTCTGGACACCTGCGCCGCCGTATGACCGGCGCGGTCCGGTGGCTCGGTGGCTCGGTGGCCCCGAGCGCCCGGTGGCCCGGCCCTGGCGGTTTGGGACGGACTTAGCCCGCCTTAAGGGCCACGGGCGACAGTGGGGAAAGCCCCACTCCGTCGAGGAGGCCACCCGGTGCGCGTGCCAGACGTTTCGATTAGCGGGATCGGAGTCTTTCTTCCGGAGACGGTGAGTGTCGAGCAGGCCGTCGCGATGGGCCGGTACTCGCTGACCGAGATCGACCTTCACGAGTTGGCCGGAGCGGCCGTCTGCGGCGACCTGCCGGCGCCGGAGATGGCCCTGCGGGCCGCGCGGGAGGCGCTGGAACGCTGCGGACAGCGCCCGGACGAACTGACCCTCCTGCTCTACGCCGATTCGTGGCACCAGGGGCCGGACGGTTGGCAGCCGCAATATTATCTGCAGCGCCACCTGGTCGGCGGCAACCTGCTCGCGGTCGAGGTCCGGCACGGCTGCAACGGCATGTTCAGCGCCATGGAGTTGGCCGCTGGTTTTCTTCGTACCGGGCCGCCGCAGGCCGGCGACCGCCCGCAGGCCGCGCTGCTGGTCGCCGCGGACAACTTCGGCACCCCGCTGATGGACCGGTGGAGCATGGGCCCGGGGTACGTGGCGGGGGACGGCGCCAGCGCGGTGGTCCTCACCACGGCGCCGGGTTTCGCCAGGCTGCTGGCGGTCGGGTCGGCCGCTGTCCCCGAGGCCGAGGAGATGCACCGCGGCGGCGAGCCGCTGTTCCCGCCCGGGCCCACGGTCGGGCGGAGCCTGGACTTCACCGCGCGCAATGCCGCCTTCCGGAACCGGGCGATCGCCGACGGCACGGGCACCGCCGTGCTGCTGCGGGTCCACCAGCGGACCCTGCAGCTCGTCGAGCGGACCCTGGCCGAGGCGGACATCGGAATCGGTGACATCACGCGCGTCGCGTACATGAACTACTCCCGGGAAATCGTCGAGCAGCGGTGCATGGCGGCGCTGAACCTGCCGATGTCCATGTCCACCTGGGACTTCGGCCGGACCGTGGGTCATCTCGGCGCGAGCGACCAGATCGTCTCTCTTGATTATCTACTGCGCACCGGAGCTCTGGTGCCCGGCGACCACCTGCTCATGCTCGGCGTGGGGCCCGGGGTCACCCTTTCCTGCGCGGTAATCAAGATCTTGTCCCAGCCGCCCTGGTGCGGGTAACGACCATCACCAGAAAAGAAATCGACGGAGGGAGCCGCCATGACCGACCACGAGGTCACCGAGAAGCTTGTCGCCTTCATTCAGGAGAACCTCCTGCCCGACGATCAGGACGACATCATGGTGGACGAGACGACGCCGCTGCTGGACCTGGGCGTCCTCGATTCACTGAAGACGGCGATCCTGCTCAACTTCATCCGCAGGGAGCTGAAGGTCGAAGTTCCGCCCCAGGCACTCAGCGCGCGCAACTTCATCGACGTGCGCAACATCACCAATATGATCACCAGTCTCGAGGTCACTGCTACCAACAGTTGAGGGAGAAACCGGATGAAGCATGATTTCGATGTCGCGGTCATCGGTGGCGGTCCGGCGGGTTCCACCACCGCGTCCTACCTCGCCGCGGCCGGCTTGTCCGTGGCCGTGTTCGAGAGTGAGACCTTTCCCAGGCCCCACGTCGGTGAGTCACTCGTGCCGGCGACCACCCCGGTGCTGATCGAGATCGGCGCCATGGACGCTGTCGAGGCCGGCGGCTTCGTCCGGAAGTACGGTGCGGCGTGGACCTCCGCGGAATCGCGAAAGGTGCCCCACAACGGGTTTACCGGGCTCTACCAAGACTTCCAGGCGGCTGACGTGATGTTCGTCGAAAGGGACCAGCCCGGGGTCGACCGCGACCATACCTTCCATGTCGACCGGGGCAGGTTCGACAGCATCCTGCTCAAACACGCGCAGAGCCTAGGCGCCGCGGTGTTCAGCGGGGTCCGGGTGCTCACCGTCGACCTGGACGGTGATCCGGACATCGTCACCCTGACCTGCCGGATGGGACCGCGCGAGGTCGACTTCACCGCGCGTTTGGTGGTCGACGCGTCTGGCCGGCAGACCCTGCTCGGCCGGCAGCTCAAGGTGAAGGTCCCCGACCCGGTGTTCAACCAGTACGCGATCCACACCTGGTTCGAGGGACTCGACCGGGCGGCGATCGCGTTCGAGCCCGCGAAGACGGACTACGTTTACACCCACTTCCTACCCATCAAGGACACCTGGGTGTGGCAGATTCCCATCAGCGACACCATCACCAGCGTCGGGGTGGTCACCCAGAAACGGCGGTTTACGGCGGCGAACACCGACCGGGAGCGGTTCTTCTGGGACTTCGTCAGCAGCCGGCCCGACCTGTACGACGCGCTGCAGCGGTCCAAGCGGATCCGCCCGTTCAAGCCCGAAGGCGACTACAGCTACGCGATGAAGCAGATCCGCGGCGACAAGTTCGTCCTAGTCGGGGACGCGGCCCGGTTCGTGGATCCGATCTTCTCCAGCGGGGTGAGCGTGGCCCTCAACAGCGCGCGACTGGCCGCCAAGGACATCATCGCCGCACACCAGGCCGGCGATTTCGGCAAGGAGCGCTTCACCAGGTACGAAGGCAAGCTTCGGCGGGCCGTGAAGAACTGGTACGAGTTCATCTCCATCTACTACCGGCTCAACGTCCTGTTCACCGCGTTCGTCCAGGACCCGCGGTACCGTATCGACGTGTTGAAGATGCTTCAGGGCGACTTCTACGACGAGGACGAGCCCAGGGCACTGCCGGCCATGCGGGAGATCGTTACGGCGGTGGAGAACGACCCCGAGCACCTCTGGCACCCGTATCTCGGAACGCTGCGGTCCCCGACCGCAGCCCCGGCCTTTTAGCCGTGAATCCCTTTGGCCACCAATCCATGTCAGGAGGCGAGGATGGGCATACCAGTGGTGCGCACGGAGCGCCAACCCCCGCGCGCCGGTGCCGAGCCGGTCGCGGTGATCGGCGCGGCGTGCCGGTTCGCCGGCGGCGTCAACTCACCCGACGACTTCTGGGACATGCTGGTCAGCGGCCGCGACGCGAATGGTGACGTGCCGGAGGAACGCTGGCGGAACTATCGGCAGCTAGGAGGCGACTATGCGGCGGCGGTACGGCGCGCAACGGCGCGGGGATACTTCCTTTCCGACATCGAAGGGTTCGACGCCGAGTTCTTCCGGCTGACCCCACGGGAAGCCGAGCTGATGGATCCGCAACAGAGGATCCTGCTCGAGGTCGCCTGGGAGGCCCTGGAGTTCGCCGGAATCCCGCCCCAGGATCTCGCGGGCGGCGACGCCGGCGTCTTCGTCGGCGTCGGTTCCGACGACTACGGACGCCGCATGCTCGAGGATCTGCCCAGGATCGAGGCGTGGACCGGCATCGGCGCCGCCGTGTGCGCGGTGGCCAACCGCATCTCGTATGCCCTGGACC
>NZ_CAUVXO010000109.1:10753-14483 GCF_963555865.1 Protofrankia sp. Cr1 | reverse complement strand
CACGAGCACTTACCGTTACGAGCACTTACCGTTACGAGCACTTACCGTTACGATGGACCTGCCGTCAGGACAGAGCAGCACGCAACGATGCCCCCGCCTTCGGTCCCGACAGCAGGACGAGACAATGGGACCATGGCTGACGCGGACGTGACGACCCCGCTGTACGGGATGCGGATCCGGGTGGACAAGACCGGGCCGGGGGTCCATGCCGCGCTCGATCCGGAACGCCGGGCTGAGTTCGAGGCGGAATTTCGCAGCGCATTGGCGCACGCCGACGACCAGTTTGATCTGGATGCCGTCCAGGATGTGGTCGAACGATGGTGGCCGGCGGCGGTACTGTGCGCGAATCCGGAGGACGCCGATGAAGCGCTACACGGTGCGATGGGTGACGTACGCCAGCGAACAGCGTGATGCATTACACGATACGTGATGCATTGCACGATAGAGGAACGCTGGCGCACCATCACCGTCCTGCGGGTCCGCTGGCTCGGCTGACACCGCCACGGGCCTGACAGGCTTTTCGCACGCCGGCACGGGACCAGGACCGCTACCGGAGCCGCCGGACGGCAGACGCCGGACTGGCGCTCCCCTTCCCACGCGCCGACGGTGCCTGGCGCGCCAAGGCCAGCGCACCCATCACTCGAATCAGCAGCCACCGAGGGTGATCGAGGACGCGACTGGGGTGTCACGAGTCGGGGACGGATGGGAACGACCCGGACACCTCAGCCGCGTCCTTAACCTACCCTGCCGATAGCAAATAGTCACTGATCGATTACAGGTGGTTCTAGCTTACACGGCGATTGGCCTCCATGTACCCGTTTTGGCGTGGTCTATCGCAATGTATTTTGCCGGAATTCGCCGTCGTCCGCGCAACACCGGGAGGTCAATCACGGAACGTGACCAAACGCCCGATAGGAGATCTCCACGTGGAACGCTCCGGACATGTCCGACCGCTCCCCGGACACGGGCCGGAGCCGACCAGGCGGGCGCAGACCAGGCGGGCGCGGTCAGATACCGAGCCGCGCCCGCAGGACACCCGCGAGCTCTCCGAAGGCCCGCCCCCGGTGACTGATCGAGTCCTTTTCGGCCGGGCTGAGCTCCGCACTCGTCCGGTCCTCGCCGTCAGCCAGGAACAGCGGGTCGTAGCCGAAACCGCCGGTCCCGCGCGGCCCGGTCAGCAGCCGTCCGCGCATCTCGCCGTGCACGACCTGTTCGGTGCCGTCCGGGGTCACCAGGGCCGCCGCGCACACGAACCCCGCGCCGCGCCGCGCCGCGGGCACGTCGGCCAACTGGGCGAGCACGAGCGCATTGTTGGCGGCGTCACGCTCGGCCGCGGACACCCCAGACAGCAACCCGGCCCACCGCGCGGACAGTACCCCGGGCATCCCGTTGAGGGCGTCGACCGCAAGCCCTGAATCGTCCGCCACGGCGGGCAGACCGGTGACCCGCACGGCGTCCCGCGCCTTGATCAGCGCGTTCTCGGCGAAGGTTGCCCCGGTCTCCGCCACATCCGGGCCGTCGGGCAGTGCCAGCAACTCGACGCTGAGCCCCGCAGCCGCCAGAATGCGGCGCAGCTCGACGAGCTTGGCGCCGTTGCGGCTCGCCAGCACGACGCGCGTGGACACGACCCCACGCACCGCACGATCGTCATTGGAGGCCATCAGCGATCACCGGGGCGAGGGCCGGGTCGCCGACCGTGGCCCACCTGAGGGCACCGGACGCACCCCGGCAAGGGCCGCCCGCTGAATCTCGGTCAGTCGCGCGCATCCCTGGGCGCCCAGATCAAGCAGCCGGTCGAGCATGACCCGGTCGAACGGCACACCCTCCGCCGTTCCCTGGACCTCGACGAAGCCACCGTCGCCGGTGCAGACCACGTTCATGTCGGTGTCAGCGCCGGCATCCTCATCGTAGGCGAGGTCCAGCATCGGCTCACCGGCAACCACGCCGACGCTCACCGCCGCCACGCTGCGGATCATCGCATCCGGACGGCCCAACCATGCGCACGCGTCCGACAAAGCCAGGTAGGCGCCAGTGATGGACGCGGTGCGGGTGCCGCCGTCGGCCACCAGAACGTCGCAGTCGATCGCGATCGTATTCTCTCCGAGCAGCTTGAGGTCGATGCTGACGCGCAGGCTGCGGCCGATCAGCCGAGAGATTTCATGGGTGCGGCCACCGATGCGACCCCGCACCGCTTCGCGATCATTGCGGGTATTCGTCGCCCGCGGCAACATCGCGTATTCCGCGGTCACCCAGCCCAGGCCGCTGCCCTTGCGCCAACGCGGTACGCCCTCGGTGACCGAGGCGGCGCACAACACCCGCGTCCGCCCGAACTCGATCAATGCGGAGCCCTCTGGATGGTCCTGCCAACCACGAGTGATCACTACTGGCCGAAGTTCGTCGAATGTCCTGCCGTCGGAACGCTTCACGACGATCGACCCTACCGGCAGGCGGCAAGGGGACCGCACGGCCGTCGCGCGCAGGCATCCTTGCGCTGGCTGACCCGGGCTGTGACCGCCGAGCGGCCACAACCCGCCACCAGCACCCGAAGACTCACGCATCGACCAATATCCACCGGACGGGACCTAGAGCTCGTAGACCGCTCCGGTCTCGGCGAGAGCCAGCGAGCCGTCGAAGGCACCGGCCGCTTCCTCGTGACTGCGCTGCGTGTCGCCCCACGGCACGAGGTGGGTGAGCACGAGACGTCCGACATCTGCCTTGGCGGCGTGCTCACCGGCCTCACGCCCCGACAGGTGAATGCCCGGCGGGTTGTCCGGGACATCCATGTAGGCCGCTTCGCACAGGAACAGATCAGCTTCCCGGGCCAGCTGTAGCAGCTGGTCACAGGCGCTGGTATCACCCGAGTAGGTCAGCGACCGCCCGTCGGCGGTCAACCGCATGCCGAACGCCTCGACCGGATGCGCCACCCTTTCCAGATCGATCCGGAAGGGACCCACGTTCAGGCGTCCAGGACTGATCGTCTGAAAGTCGTAGATGTCAGCCAGGGAATCATCGGGCCAACGCTCAAACGCCGCGCAGAGACGTTCCTGAGTGTTGATCGGCCCGTAGACCGGAAGCTTCGGGGGCATCCCCTCGGGATGGTACCGCCGGGCGTAGGCACTCACCACAAGATCGAGACAGTGGTCGCCGTGCAGATGCGACAGGAGTACCGCATCGACGTCCCGCAGGTCGCAGTGCCGCTGCAGTTCGCCCATCGACCCATTCCCGGCGTCCACCACCAGGCGAAAGCCGTCGGACTCGATCAGATAGGAGGAACACGCCGACCGGGGTCCCGGATAGGTACCCGAACAACCCAGCACGGTGAGCTTCATCGGGCCACCCCCGCTCCCGCCGGCACGAATCCCGCCACAACGGTCCGTGGCCGTGCACCTATACGGAGCCGGGCCGACTCCGGGTAGTCATCCTGCGCGATCTCTTTCCTGCTGCTCGTCAATGTGACGCCCTCTCCCATAAAAAAGCCGATGACGCCGGTCAACAAAGGATAACGGGTGCGACCTGGGATTATTGTGTCCACATCGACTTCCTGAAATGGCGCCAGATAAGAGCGCCCGGCAATAGGGGCGTGGATCAAGGAACGGGGCCGGGGTGCGTGCATCGCGAGGCGGCGGATGGAGCCACCCTGGTGGTGGGTGGCGACCGACGGCAACACAGCGAGGTGCGTGCCCCAGCCCCGCAACGCCGCATCCCTATTGCCGGTCGCTCTACGTCCTGG
>NZ_CAUVXO010000109.1:5501-10271 GCF_963555865.1 Protofrankia sp. Cr1 | reverse complement strand
CACGGCGGGTCACGGCCACGCGCCGGGCAGCTGCCCGGGTCGAAGAGGCGTGCGCACGAGCGCCGCCGGTGGCCGCCACAGCCGCGAGAAAGACCGCCTCGGTCGGCCGGATGTCGCACGGTTCCTCACCGGCGTACCGCCTGGTTTCGACCACGGAGCCACCGGCCGACCACTGCGGCCCGGCCAGCGGTCGCGGTCGGCCGGGACCACGCCTCGTGGCACC
The DNA here is from genome assembly GCF_963555865.1 of Protofrankia sp. Cr1. NCBI lineage: Bacteria > Bacillati > Actinomycetota > Actinomycetes > Frankiales > Frankiaceae > Protofrankia > Protofrankia sp. Cr1. The sequence continues at coordinate 10,048 of NZ_CAUVXO010000109.1, read as the reverse complement.
GACGGGACGACCGGTGGAGTCGGATAGGAGCTGATCGAGGATCGCCTGCATGACGGTGTGGCCGTCGCCTGCGCTGTCGAATACCCCGATGGGCGCGCCGCTCATGAGCGATCAGACTAAGCCCGAAATCGGGTTCTCACCCTGTGGCAGTGGTCACGATACCCGTGTCGAATTTTGGACACCCCGGCCCACGTAGGCATCCCAACCACTTCCCGGGCACGGGACAGAAAATCGTGACCATTACCACACCGGGTCGATGGCCAGGCAGACCCCCACGGCTTCCGATCAGGCCCAGAGCTGACCCTCCAACGCCGCCTCAGCTTCCTCCAGCGTGCCCGCGTAGGCACCGGTGGACAGGTACTTCCAGCCGCCGTCACAGACGATGAGGGCAATGTCGGCACGCTGACCGGCCCGCACGCACTTCTCGGCCTCGATCAATGCCGCATGCAGGATGCATCCGGTCGAGATCCCGGCGAAGATCCCTTCTGTCTCAACCAGCTCCCGCGTCCGACGCAGTGACTCCTTCGGACCCACGGAGATACGGGTGGTGAGCACACTCCCGTCGTAAAGCTCGGGAATGAATCCTTCGTCAATATTGCGAAGCCCGTAGACGATCTCCCCATATCTGGGCTCCGCGGCGATGACTCGAATATCCGGTACCCGTTCGCGGAGGAAGCGTCCGGTGCCCATCAGCGTCCCGGTGGTGCCGAGGCCCGCGACAAAGTGGGTGATGGACGGGAGATCCTCGAGGAGTTCCGGCCCGGTCGTCTCATAATGCGCCTGCGCGTTTGCCGGGTTGCCGTACTGGTAGAGCATCACCCAGTCAGGATGTTCGGCGGCCAGCCGCTTGGCCACGGCCACCGCCTCATTCGAGCCGCCGGCCGCAGGCGAGTAGACGATCTCGGCACCCCACATGGCGAGCAGCTGACGCCGCTCAACCGAGGTGTTCTCGGGCATCACACAGATCAGCCGGTATCCCCGCTGGCGGCAGACCATCGCCAGCGAGATACCTGTGTTACCTGAGGTCGGTTCAAGGACGGTCGCGCCGGCGGTGAGAATGCCGCGCTTCTCGCCATCAGCGATCATCCACAAGGCCGCGCGATCCTTGATGGAACCGGTCGGGTTGTCCTGTTCCAGCTTGGCCCACAGCCGGACATCCGGTGACGGTGAGAGCCTCGGCAGGCCCACCAGGGGGGTGTGGCCTACCGAGTCCACCAGAGAGTCGAAACGCATCAGCTCTTCTGACCTACCTGCCTGCTAGTGCTCGGGGGACTGCGGCCGCCGGTATCGTGGCGGAGCCACCGGCGACGGCGGGCAATATGGTGATCTCGCCCAAAGTCGCCGGTATCGTGGCGGAGCCACCGGCGACGGCGGGCAATATGGTTATATTGTCACCATCAGCGATCTTTGCATCAAGACCACCGAGGAAGCGGACGTCCTCATCGTTGACATAGATGTTCACGAAGCGATGGAGCTCACCGCCGCCGTCCCCGGAGACGAGCCGGCCCCGCAGACCCGGAAAACGGCTGTCGATGTCGATGAACAGCGCGTCGAGGGTGTCACCGACGCCCTCGACGACCTTGGACCCACCCGTGTAGCTGCGCAGGATCGTCGGAACGCGGACCTGGACTGCCATGGTGCTCCTCTCGGTGTTGCACGGTGTTGCACGGTGTTGCACGGTGTTGCACTGTCTCGCTCGTCACCGCCGGACGCGACCAAACGCCTTATCATCACCTCTGCCGGGACGACGTGTCCCATCCCACTGCGATCGCTGACCATGCCGGTTCGGCGGTCGCCCGGAGAATCGACGCGGGGGGGACACAGTCAGCCACCCAGCACAACGTCGTGAACGCCTCAGAGGATTTCCACGGGCTCCTCGGTGACGACTTCGTCGACGATGCGGAACGACCGGAACTCGGTCCGCTCGGAGTCGCGGGTGGACGCGAGGACGTAATGGGCACCCGGTTGCGAAGCCAGCGAGATATCCGTCCGGGAGGGGTACGCCTCGGTGGCGGTATGTGAGTGATAGATCACTACCGGCTCCTCGTCCCGGTCGTCCATCTCACGCCAGACCGTGAGCTGCTCCGCGGAGTCGAACCGGTAGAACGTGGGTGACCGCTCCGCATTCTCCATGGCCACGAAGCGCTCCGGACGGTCCGAGCCGGCTGGTCCCGCGACGATCCCGCAGGCCTCGTCGGGATGGTCTCGTCGGGCATGGGCCACGATGGCCTCATAGACCGCTCGTTCGATACGCAGCACGGACCCACCGTATGACGAGTGGCATCGGCGACGGGATGCCATCAGGCTGACATGGTGCGCAAGACCCGCCGGCGTCACAGCAATACGTGCACGAGCTGGTCCTGCATGTCACCGAGGAAGAGGTACAACTCGACCACAGGTCTGCGAGGATCGTCACCCTCGATCGCGTAGAGAGCCTCGGCGGAGCATCGTCGGACAGGTTGAGCCGGGTACCGAACACCAGTCGCAGATCATTGAGGGTGACCAGCCAGTCCTGGACCTGGTCGTCATCGAGCACGGTCCGCCCGCCGGTCGCGGGAACAGTGGCCAGCACCCTGCGCGCGGCCGCGCGCTTGCCCGCGCGCAGGTCGTCCGACGTTCGCCTACGGTAGTCGGCGCCGGCATCGGGATCGTCGGGATAGGCGTCCGGCAGGAGCCGCGCCACGGCCGGGTCATCCGGCGGCGGCGGCGCCACGGCACGCAGCCCGACGATCGCCTCCAGCGGGTCGTCCACCGGTGGCGGCTCCAGCAGCGCGTCGATCTGGCCGATCAGCTCGATCAGGAGCGTCGCCTCCAGCGGACCGAGGGCTACCTGGATCCCGTCTCTAGTACGACTGAAGCCGTTGGACACGCTCTCCCGCCCAAGATCACAATTGATCGATCGAAACCCGCTGCCGGCGCAGAATAGTCCTTCTAGTCCTGCGCGATCGTGGCCCACAGGCCGTATGCGTGCAGACGGGTGGCGTCGCGCTCCATCTCCTCCCGGGTGCCGACGGACACGGTGGCCCGACCCTTGTGGTGCACGTCGAGCATGAGGGCCTTGGCCTTGTCCCGACTGAAACCGAACAGCTTCTGAAAGACATATGTCACATACGACATCAGGTTCACCGGATCGTTCCAGACGATCGTGACCCAGGGTCGGTCGTCCTCGGTGGTCTCGTCAACCTCCGAGATGTCTTCGGGCACGACAGTGGCAAGTGGCACGACCTCTATTGTGACGCGTCGACGATCCGCCTTCCCCCCGACCGCCGCACACCTGGCCGCCCGCCGCCCGATGTCAGAAATCCCGATTTGTACCTGTTCGACCCGGAATGCGAACACCGATCGGCCAAGGTCCGTAAGAGCGCCCGGCAATGGGGGCGCTCTACCCTGGTCGGGATGACCACGCCTACATCGCCGTCCATGCGCTCTTCCGCGCTGGCATCGACGGCCCTGCTGACCGATCACTACGAGCTGACGATGCTGCAGGCCGCGTTATGGTCCGGAGCGGCATCGCGCCGGGTGGTCTTCGAGGTGTTCACCCGAGCCCTACCGCCCGGCCGCCGGTTCGGTGTGGTCGCCGGTACCGGACGCCTGCTGGCGGCGCTTGAGTCGTTCCGCTTCGGACCCGAGGAACTCACCTTCCTGCGCGACGGTGGGATCGTGGACGATTCCACCGCGGACTACCTGGCCGGGTACCGCTTCGGCGGGGATATCCAGGGCCTCGCCGAAGGCGAGCCGTTCATGCCGAACACCCCGGTGTTGGTCGTGGAAGGCAGCTTCGCCGAGTGCATCCTGCTGGAGACCCTGGTGCTGTCCGTGCTCAACCACGACAGTGCGATCGCCGGCGCGGGTGCGCGGATGGTCGCCGCGGCGGCAGGCCGGCCATGCGTCGACATGGGCTCACGCCGTGCCCACGAGCAGGCTGCCGTCGCCGCCGCCCGAGCCGCCTACCTGGTCGGGTTCACCTCCACATCCAACCTGGAAGCGGGCCGGCGGTGGGACATCCCGACCACGGGAACGGCGGCGCACGCGTTCACCCTCGTCCATCCGTCCGAACGCCTGGCGTTCGCAGCCCAGGTCGCCGCACTCGGCGTCGACACGACGCTGCTCGTGGACACCTATGACGTTCCCGCAGCGATCGCGACCGCGCTCGAGGTGGCAGGCCCGGGGCTCGGCGCGATCCGTCTCGACAGCGGTGACCTCGGCCTCACGGCCCGGGCCGCCCGGGCGCAGTTGGACTCGTTCGGCGCGCAGAGTACCCGTATTATCGCGACCGGCGATCTGGACGAGCATGTCATCGCCCGGCTCGCGCACGCTCCGGTCGACGGCTACGGCATCGGCACGAAGCTCGTCACCGGTTCGGGGGCACCCACCGCCGGGTTCGTCTACAAACTCGTCGAGGTGGACGGGACGGGCGTTGCCAAGATGTCAGTGGGCAAGAGCACCAAAGGATGGCGCAAGCGGGTGAGCCGCCGCCACGACCGCAACGGGGTTGCGGTCGCGGACGTGATCACGATCGACGCTGCCGGCTCCCCCACGCCAACCGG
>NZ_CAUVXO010000109.1:3774-5100 GCF_963555865.1 Protofrankia sp. Cr1 | reverse complement strand
ACCGATCCCGGCGCGCACGGGACCGGCCTGCGCGAAACCAGCCTGGACCGCCGCCTCCTGGTCCCACTGGTGCGCGGCGGAGTGATCCTGGACGCAGGGCGGACCAACGCGCACGGGCTGCTCGCGGCTCGCGCACACCATGAGGCAACGCTGGCGAGCCTGCCGGTGGACGCCCGGTCAATCGCCTTCGGCGGACCGTGTCTGCCGGTCATCGCCGTCGGGGCACCCACCGGGCAACATTGAGGCCGTGACGGCAGGCATGACCGGACCGCAGACACCGCCGCACGACGCGGCGGAGATGTTCCCCGGGCTGGCGATCGCGGTGAGTGTGGACGTCGTCCTGCTGACATTGCGGGCCGGCCAGCTCTGCGTACTGGTCACACAGCGCGGCTCCCCACCGTTCCAGGACGACTGGGCGTTGCCCGGTGGCCTCGTCCGGGTGGACGAGGACCTTGACGCCTCGGCCCGTCGCCAGCTCACCGAAGAAACCGGAGTCGCCGCTTCGGGTCACCTTGAGCAGCTGCGGACCTATGGGTGCCCGGACCGCGATCCGCGGGCCAGGGTCGTCAGCGTGGCCTACCTCGCACTGCTGCCGAACCTGCCGCCCCCGCCGGGAGCTGATCGCGACGGCCCGAGAGCCCGGTGGTGGCCGGTGGAGGATCTCGGGTCGGCGGACGGCCCGACGCTCGCCTTCGACCATCCGGCGATCGTCGCCGACGGCATGGAGCGGGCACGCAGCAAGCTGGAGTACACCCCGCTCGCCGCGGCCTTCTGCGAAGAACCGTTCACCTTGGCGGAGCTGCGTCGCGTCTACGAGGCCGCCTGGGGAGCTCCGCTGGACCCTCCCAACTTCCGCCGCAAGGTGCTGTCGACAACGGGGTTCGTGGTGCCGGTGGGTGCCCGGGCTGCGCCGCGTGGTGGGGGACGGCCTGCCGAGCTGTACCGGCGGGGCTCGGCGACCGCGCTGCATCCCCCGTTGTTGCGCCGGACGGTGTGACCCCGACACCAACCAGGCCTCACCACCGACCAGTCCTCACCACCAACCAGGCCTCACCACCGACCAGGCCTCACCACCGACCGGTGCCGGCGGCGGCCCGCATGAGATCGTTGTCCGCGTGGATCCCAGTAATGCCGGAATATTTATCGTGGTGGTAGGTGGAGCGCTGTGCGCGCTCCTGCTGCTGGCCGGTCGCGCCGGACGAAGCCTCGCCAAAGATCTCTGGAGCCGGATGGGTCTCCTGCGCTGGATCGTCCTGCTGATCGTCGTTGTCGTTCTTCTCGATCTCGCTGACGGTGCCGTGAACCGTTAAGAGCGCCCGGCAATAA
>NZ_CAUVXO010000109.1:0-3183 GCF_963555865.1 Protofrankia sp. Cr1 | reverse complement strand
GGAGATGTCTAACTAGTTATACTGAACTTCCAGCAACCCCAAAGTAGGACGAAAGGACTGCGGGTGACTGGTCAACCATGGCTGTGGACGCCTCCACACCAGACATCGCGTCCCGCCGGCGTGGGCCCGCTGCTCCGCTCCTACCGGCAGACCTACGGACTCACCCAGCAGCAACTCGCCGAACGGCTCGGCTTCGACCAGTCCTATGTCTCAAAGGTCGAAAGCGGTCGCCGCGCGATCCACGACATCTCCACGCTTCGCCACATCGCCCGCAGGCTCTCGCTGTCACCCGAGGACGTAGGCCTGGCCGCGGGCTCCCTTTCCGAGGGCCGCCGGGACGTCGCGGCCGCCAACCCCCTGGCGGACCGGGTTGCGGCGAGCCAGCGCGCGTGGCGACTGACACGCGACCACCTCAACCATCACCGGATCAGCCTGGCCCGCGCCGCCGCCCAGCTCTATCCCGAGACCTACCGCCTCGGTAACGGCCTGCTGACCCGGCCGGGCTGGATGTGGGACGCGCCGGTCGACATCGCCGACATCGAACTGGAATGGTCGGATACGGCGAGTCCGCCGACCGTGTCGGGCGCCGGTACCGACACCGAACACGTACGCCCGCTCACCGCCGACGGGTCTGCGTTCGGCACCTACACGCGGGCCATGCGCGACCTCGACCGGCCCACCCTCTTCGAGAACCGCCTGAGCTTCCGGCTGCTGGACGCCGTCCGCCCCGAGGGTGGCGGGTGTCCACAGATGTCCTTCGGACACACCACCTACTTCGACGCCCTCGACGTCTGCGAGTCGGTCGCGCACGAGACGGCCGCCGCCATGCTCGGTGGCGGGCTGTCCTGGCCGGCGCTGCCCTTCCGGCGCGGCATCGGAGACCCGTTCGACCTGGGACGGCGGGTCGCGCTGCCCTCGATCAACACACTGACCATCCGCCATGACACCACCCGAGCCAGCTTCGTCCTGCACCGACGCAGTGCCGGCTCGGTCGCCACCGCCGGTGGTGTTTACCATGTCCTACCGGCCGGGGTGTTCCAGCCGTCAGGGATCTCCGCATCCCACCATCGGACGGACTTCAATCTGTGGCGCAACATCATGCGTGAGCTCAGCGAGGAGCTTCTCGGCAATGCCGAACACGATGGCAGCAGCTCCACACTGATCGACTACGACAGCAGCGAACCCTTCCGTTCACTGGAACGGGCCCGACGCTCCGGCGGTGTCCGGGTGTGGTGTTTCGGCGTAGGCCTTGATGCGCTGACGCTCTTCGGTGAGATCCTGACTGTCGTGATCGTGGACGCTGACGTGTTCGACACGCTGTTCAGCGGGATGGTGCCGATCAACGCCGAGGGATCCGTCGTCACCACGGGCCCTGGTCGGCGCGCCTGCGACGGCATCCCGTTCACGCCGGCAGCTGTCCGCCGGCTGATCGAGCAGGAGCCGCTCGCTCCCTCAGCGGCGGCCTGTCTGGAACTTGCGTGGCGCCATCGCGGAACGCTGCTTCCGGGGTTGCACATGCGGGCCACGTCCTGAACGCGCTGGGGCCATGCGTGTTCTCGTAACCGGCGCGGCCGGTTTTGTGGGCGGGGTTGTCGCCGACACCCTCGCTGCGGCTGGCCATCAGGTCACCGCCCTCATCCGCAACGAGCTGCCGCCTCCCCGACTGGCGCCGGGCACTGAGATCGTCAGCGCCGACCTGTTGGAGATCGACGAACTCGCGGCGGCAGGCATCGACCGTGGGTTCGACGCGGTCTGCCACCTCGCCGCGCTGACCCGGGTGCGGGAGTCCCTGCGTGACCCACTGCGGTACTTCGCGGTCAACGTGACCGGCACCGTGAACCTGCTGGGTCTCCTCGAACGCGGCACCGAGGTCAGCGGGATCGCGCCGATCGTCGTCCTGGGTTCGAGCTGTGCGGTCTACGGCACACCGGAGACCCAGCCCATCCCGGAGACCCAACCGCCGGCACCGACGAACGCCTATGGTGCCTCCAAGCTTGCCGCCGAGCAGGTCCTCACCCACCAGGCGGCGACCGGTCGCATCGGCGCGGTCGTGCTCCGATCCTTCAACATCGCGGGCGCCGCGGGCGTGCACGCGGACAGGGACGGGACCCGCATCATTCCGGCGGCACTGGCAGTGGCATCGGGTGCGTCCGATGTCTTCGGCGTCAACGGGGACGGCGCGGTGATCCGCGAGTACGTGCACGTCGCCGACATGGCCGATGCCTACCTCGCGGCGTTGGACGCCGTGGCGCCCGGCCAGAGCGAGATCTTCAACGTCGGCACGGGCGTCGGCGTCAGCGTCGCGGACGTTCTCGCGGCGGTCGAACGCGTTACCGGCCGCACCGTCCGGCGGGTGCGCCGGCCACCGGCGGTCGAGCCGCCGATGCTGGTCGCCGACAGCCGCCGGATCCGGGCGGAGCTGACCTGGCGCCCCACCCGCTCGACCATCGACCGGATCGTCGCCGACGCATGGGACCACGCGGCCCCGCGGGCGTCCGTCCAGATGATCGGTCAGGGCGGCTGAGTCGGCGGGCAGCTATGATGTAGGCGACATCGGCGATATGGACGGATGTGTCATGGGTGCTGCTGCGATACTCGCTCCCGCCTGACCGCGTCAGGTAGGAGCGCATCGATCAGAGGAAGCCCTCGGCGAAGTCAACGCAGCACGCGTCCATGTCGGGCACTAATCTGACCTACGCTGATCGGGGCCGGTCAGCCGCGCCGGGACCAACGCGTGTCGGACCACCGGCTGTTGCCAGCACCGCAGCGCATTCTGGGGGAGAGACACAGGGTGGATAAACAGCCTGCGGGTGGACAACGCCCTCGGCCGACGTCTCGAGTGGTCGTCGACGTGGTACGCGCGGTGCGCGGCTGGGTTGTGGCGATCGCGGGTGGAGTGCTGCTGTTCGGCTGCTACCTGGGTGTCTCCGCAGAGACCGATCCCGGACGTCAGCTACCCTACTTCGCCTCCGGCGGGCTCGGCGGGCTCGCCCTCGTCCTGCTCGGTTGCGCGCTGCTGGTCGCCGACCAGATCGACGCCACCTCGAAGGGCGACCGCCGGAGCGACCATCAGGTCGACGACCTGCACAGGCTTATCGTCGCCGCAGCCGGCGCGGGACCAGCCCCGTCCGCCGGTGCCGTCAGGGGCACGGCCCCTGCTGGAACGGCCCCCGCCGGAACGGG
>NZ_CAUVXO010000108.1:10988-14550 GCF_963555865.1 Protofrankia sp. Cr1 | reverse complement strand
CTGCTGGGCGACCCCTCGACCGTGATCCTGGACGAGCCGGTGAACGGCCTGGACCCGGAGGGCATCCGTTGGATCCGCAATCTGCTCAAGGGGTTGGCGGCGGAGGGTCGGACGGTGTTCGTCTCCTCGCACCTGATGAGCGAGATGGCGCTGACCGCCGAGCACCTCATCGTGATCGGCCGTGGTCGGTTGATCGCGGACACCTCCGTTGCGGACTTCATCCACAGCGCGTCGGCCAACACCGTGAAGGTCCGTTCGCCGCAGGCGTCCGGGCTGCGCGATCTGCTCGTGAGCGCGGACGTGACGGTTGAGGCCGCTGCGCCCGACACCTTGATGGTCACCGGCCTCACCAGCGAGCAGGTCGGGCAGACGGCGGCGGAGAACGGCATCGTGCTGTACGAGCTGACACCCCAGCAGGCGTCACTGGAGGAAGCGTTCATGGATCTCACCCGGGACAGCGTCGAATATCATGCTGACGTCCCCACCGCACAGTCCGCGATGGGAACCCCGTCATGACCGCGGTGACCGAAGCCGGCACGGGCGGCAGCGGCCCGCAGGCGCAGAAAGGCATGCAGGCGCAGAGCGAACCGGCGGTGCGGGTGACCCAGCTGCGGGTCATACGCTCGGAGTGGACGAAGCTGCACTCGCTTCGGTCCACCCGATACTCGCTGCTTGCCGCGCTGGCGGTCACAATCGGGCTCGGCATCCTCATCTCATGGGGGAGCGCCAGCCATTGGGACGAGGAGAATCCGGGCGAGCGTCTTTTCTTCGATCCCACCTTGACGAGCCTCAGCGGCATCTTCCTCGCCCAGCTCGCTGTCGGGGTGCTCGGCGTCCTGATCGTCAGTGGCGAGTACTCCACCGGCATGATCCGCGCGACGATGGCCGCGGTACCCAGGCGGCTGCCCGTACTCTGGGCCAAGGCAGTGGTTTTCGCCGTGGTCACCTTTGTGCTGATGACCGTCGCGTCGTTCGTGGCGTTCGCCGGCGGCCAGGCGATGATGGCGTCCAAACACATCTCCACAACGCTGTCGCACCCGGGTGTCCTCACCGCGGTGATCGGCGGTGGCCTGTACCTGACGGTCGTCGGCGTGCTGGGTGTCGCCCTCGGTGCGCTGCTACGTAGCACCGCCGGTGGGATTGCGACCCTGTTCGCGCTGCTCCTGATACTTCCGATCATCGTGCACTTCCTGCCGTCGGACTGGCAGGACCACATCAACAAGTACCTGCCGAGCAACGCCGGACAGTCAATCCTCAATGTGGTGCACGATTCCTCCGCGTTGTCACCGTGGACCGGGCTCGCGCTGTTCTGCGGGTATGCCCTGCTGGCTCTTGCCGGTTCCGCCGTCCTGCTGCAGCGCCGGGACGCCTGAATGACGTCCCGGTGACCACCGCTCACGCAGGTGGTCACCGGCCTTCGCTCTGTGTTGGCCCCGCGGACAGCTAGGGCGATCAGGATGCGCACAGGCGCGGCCGGGAGGCCGTACCGACGTGTCAACGGGGAGGAATCAGCATGAGCGAGGAACCTTCTGTGGCCCGATCGCAGCCGGCGTTGGGGCGTCGTGCGCTCCTGCGCGCCGCCGGGGTGGCGGGCCTCACCGCCGCCGCCGTGCCGTTGCTGGAACGTCCGGGCGTTGCGGCCGAGTTGGTACGCCAACCGACGGTCGCGGGCGCGCCGTCCCCGGAGCAGCTGCATGTCCAGTTCGGCACGGATGCGGCCAGCCAGATCACGGTGTCGTGGGCGACGCCGGAGCGGGTGAGCCAACCGCGGTTGCGCCTGGGGCGGCACGGTTCGGGCTTCGGGACGAGTGTCGATGCGCAGGAGCGCGTCTATGTCGAGGCACTGACCGGGCAGACGGTCTGGACCTACCACGCCGAGCTGGACCGGTTGGCGTCCGACACCGACTTCACCTACGCGGTGCACCACCGTGGCGCCCCGCCGGTGGAAGGTACGTTCCGCACCGCGCCGCGCGGACGCAAGCGGTTCCGCTTCACCAGCTTCGGCGACCAGGCCGTACCGGCGGCGGTCGGACAGGGCCTCGGCCCGTGGTCGGCGAACTCCGGTTACATCGTGGACGCGGTCGAGGCACTCGACCCGCTGTTCCACCTCGTCAACGGCGACCTGTGCTATGCCAACGTCAGCGACGACCCGGTGGGGACCTGGCGCAGCTTCTTCAACAACAACATGCGTTCCGCGCGCAACCGTCCGTGGATGCCATGCGCGGGCAACCACGAGAACGAGGTCGGCAACGGCCCGCAGGGCTACCTCGCCTACCAGACCCGGTTCGCCCTTCCGTGCAATGACTCGAAGGTCCCCGACTTCGCCGGCAACTGGTATGCCTTCACCGTCGGATCGGTTCGGGTCATTTCGATCAACAATGACGACGTGTGCCTTCAGGACGGCGGTTTCAGCGGTTACCGCCGCGACCACGTCCCGACGTATGCCAGCGCCAGCTCCAATCCATACATCCATGGCTACAGCCAGGGCGAGCAGCGGGCCTGGCTCGAACGGACGCTGGCGGCGGCGCGGCACGACCGTGACATCGACTGGATCGTGGTGTTCATGCACCAGGTCGCGATGTCCTCCGCCCACTTCAACGGAGCGGACCTCGGCATCCGGCAGGAATTCGTGCCGTTGTTCGACAAGTACGGCGTCGACCTGGTGCTCGGCGGTCACGAGCACCATTTCGAACGGACCTTCCCCGTGCGCGGAATCCTGCCCGGCAGTTCGCTGCTCACGCCGGCACCGCAGGCCGACGACGCCACGGTCATCGACACGACCCGCGGTACCGTACACATGATCATTGGTGGCGGCGGGCATCCCGCCTTTACCCCGCCTGCCTCTTTCGACGCACCCCACGACGGCGTCGTGATCTACGACGTCGCGGCCGGTAGCCCGACGACGCAGCACCGGGCCCTGACCACGACCGAACCCGCGCCGTGGTCGGCCTACCGCGACCTTGCCACCCCGTACGGCTTCGCCTCGTTCGACGTCGAGCCCAACGCGCCCGGCGGAAAGACGACGATCACCGTCAGTCACTTCGGTGCCGCGGCGGGTTCGTCCAGCTACACCGAACTCGACCGTTTCACCCTCGTACGTCCGCGCAAGCACCAGCACGGGATGGACGGTTAGCACCGGCCAAAGGGCGTGCGATGGTGGTTGGTCGCACGCCCGGAGGCCCATGTGAGGCTGGCCTGGCCAAAGGGCGTGCGATGGTGGTTGGTCGCACGCCCTTTGGCGTGATGCCTGAGATGATCGTTAGCTGGTGCGTCGACCTGGGCGCACACCGGCGGCGCGCAGCGCCCCGGACAGGTCCGCGACCTGCGCGTCCCGGCTGGTGAGCGGCTTGAGCCCCAGGCTGCGTTCGATGGTCGCCAGGATGGACGTCGTGTCGTAGACGGTGTGGTCGACGCCGGAGTGCGGCAGGGACGTGCTTATCACCAGTGCGGGGACGCGGGTCCCCGGTCCGAACTGGTCATGAACGCCCCGGGTGGAGCGGCCCTGGCCGGGCGGGGAGACGTGGTCCCACTGGCCACCGAACTCGTCATAGGTGACCACGAC
>NZ_CAUVXO010000108.1:9251-10815 GCF_963555865.1 Protofrankia sp. Cr1 | reverse complement strand
AAGTGTGTCCTTGGCTTCCGGCCCGGTTTCGATCGTCCTGAGCAGGTTGACGAGGTGGTCGCTCCCGTCCGGTTCGCTGGCGTACCCGGGGTGCTCGTTCTCCGCGCCATAGGGTTTGACAAAACTCACGGTCGGCAACGTGCCGTTTTTCGCAGCCGCGATGAACCTGGTCTCGTCCTGCAGGTGGGCACGGCCCGGCTGTCCCGGGGCGTAGGCGGCGAAGTAGTTGAGCGGTTGGTGGTGATACTGGAAGAGAGGGCCGGGATGTCCGGCCTCCGCGTCGTCCCAACCGCCGGAGTACCAGTTCCAGGAAACACCGGCACCGCTCAGCCGGTCACCGATGTTCGGATATGTGACGTCGTCGATCAGTGGAAGTCGGATTGTGCTCGTACTGTGTGGTGGGCTCGTCGGTTGGATGGTGTTGACCGCATAGTCGCCGCATGCCACCGCGGGATCGGCGTTCGGGCCGCACACCTGGGTCAGCTGTCCGTCCTTCACACCGGTGGTGGTCGGTTTGTACAGCGGGTAGCTGTTGGGGAATCCGTTCGCGTCCACGACCGAGTGCAGGTTCGCGTGCGCGCCGCCTGGACCGGCGCTCGTGTCGATCGGGGCCCGCGCGGCGACCAGGAACTGGTGGTTCAGGAATGAGCCACCGAATGCCGCCTGAAAGAAGCGGTCGGCGATCACGTAGTTCGGGGCACCCGGGCTGTGGAGGTACGTGTAGATCGGCAGTGAGGTGGTGCGGTAGACGCCCATGGTCAGGCCCACCGCGTCACTGCCGGTGACGTAGCGGTTCTGCCTTCCCCCGTTGATCTGATACTGCTCCTGGTAGAAACGATGCACCAGGTCACGGGTGCAACCGCCGGGCTCGCTGCCGGGGCTGTTCGCGAGGACACCGTCGTCCGGCTCGACCCCGGGTGCCGGGCAGGTTCTGGCATCCGCCGGAATGTATCTGTCGATCGTGAACGGTTTGTTCGGGAAATGGCTCACCGGAACCCCGTTCGCCGCGTCCACACAGGCTGTGGGCAATGGACTGGGCGCCGTCAGATTCACGTCGTTCTGCAACAGACAGGTGTAGCGTTTGCCGTCCTGTGTGACCTGGGCCGTGCGCGACCGGTCCGCGTACCTCAGACCGTCGACCCGCTGGCCGCCTACTGTGCCCCACTGGCCGTAGAGATTGTCGAAGCTGTGATTCTCTTCATAGATCACAACGAGGTGCTTGTACCCACCGAGAACCGGACCATGCCGCCCGAGCCCCCCGTGATCTCGTGGGTTGGCAAGTGCTCCCGGAGCCATTCCGAGTCCGACCGCCACGGTCGCGCCTGCTGCGAGAACGGCCCGGATCACCTGTCCTCTTCGCACATTTCCTCCACGCTTCCTGGACTGCTTGGGGTCTCCGGCCGCGCGAAAATAATCGTATTCGCGTGATCTTCGGCCTACTGGCTGCCTCCACCGGGCAGTCGGAAGGAAGAGTATGCGGGCGCCGCGCCGAGCGTGGACCAGAAGACGTAATGCCGGCGTTTGTCTCGCAAAGAACAGGTAGCCTTGCGAGCTCATGTCTTGA
>NZ_CAUVXO010000108.1:2493-8779 GCF_963555865.1 Protofrankia sp. Cr1 | reverse complement strand
CCGCCTGAATGGTATTAAGAACGACCCACCCGCGGACGCCGCGGATGGGTCGACACGATCAGTCAGGGCACGATCGGATGATCTTCGTTTGGAGGCGGGGTGCCTCCCTCCTCCGCTTCGCGATCTACCTGCCCCAGTCTCGCTCTTTGATCAACGCCCCTATTGCCGGGCGTTCTTATGGGCGACCGTGGTGTTGGCCACCTCCGGTCGCGCCGATCGCCGGTTCGCTCGTGCTGGCCGCGCCTGTTTCGACGTGGCCCGCCAGCCGACGCAGGAAGGTGCTGTCCCGGTCGGAAACCACTGACAGGTCGTACCAGCAGTTGCTGTGCCGGATGTCCGCGGTGTGGACGACGTGTGCGTCGGGCTCGACCTGGTAGCTGGCCGGGTGGGCCGGGCTGTAGGTGTCGGTGATGGTGAGCCGGACGGATGTGGCGCCGTTGTTGCCGAGGACCAGCCGGAGTTCACCGTCGTCCCCGCCGCGGCGTGCGTCCACCTGCGCTCCCGCGACGCCCACACGTCCGATGAACTGCCGGAAGAAGCCGTTGGGCCCGTGCACCGAGAACTCGTAGGCGCCCTGGTTGGCCGGTGCGATGGTCCAGCTTCCGGACAGCGCCCGCCCTGCCTCGACGGTGTAGGTCCACGGGCCGTCCGGTTGGGTCGTGGAGGTGACGTAGAAGTTCGCGCCGGCTTTGCCGTAGTTGCTGAAGTCGATCCGGACACGGTTCTTGGCCGCGTTGGTCCGGCCGTCGACGGCCAGGTCGTAGGGCAGCGGCCGGGCGGGGCGCAGCCCGGGTTCCTGCTGGGGCAGCGCCGGATTCGTCGGCGGCTTCGGCACGTAGTCGTCGTGCCTGTTCTGGTCCGGCGGAAGGTAGCCATGGGTGTCCGGGAGCGGTGCCACCCTGGCGTTGGTCCGCGAGAAGTCGAACGCCGCGGTCAGATCACCGCACACCGCCCGGCGCCAGGGCGAGATGTTCGGCTCGTGGACCCCGTGACGCTGTTCGATGAACTGTACGACCGAGGTGTGGTCGAAGACCTGGGAACATACCCAGCCGCCCTTGCTCCAGGGCGACACGACGAGCATCGGGACCCGCTGCCCCAGACCGTAGGGGCCGGCGACATGTGTGTCGGTACCGGACGGGGTGAACAGCTCGCCGCTGATGTCCGCGGTCGACTGGCCCCGCGCCGGCGATGACGGCGGGTACGGCGGGACGATGTGGTCGAAGAAACCGTCGTTCTCATCGTAGTTGATGAACAGCGCGGTCTTGCTCCACACCGCGGGGTCGGCGGTCAGCGCGTCCAGCACCTGGGCGATGTACCAGGCGCCGTAGTTGACCGGCCAGTTCCCGTGCTCGCAGAACGATTCGGGAGCCACGATCCAGGAAACCTGGGGGAGTTTGCCGGCCAGCACGTCGGCTTTGAAGATGTCGAAATAACCGTCACCGTGCTTGACGTCGGTGCCGGTACGGGCCTTGTCGTAGAGCGGGTTGCCCGGGCTGGCATTGCGGTACTGGTCGAAGTACAGCAACGAGTTGTCGCCGTAGTTGCCGCGGAATGCGTCCTCGATCCAGCCCCAGCCACCGGGTCCGTCGAGGCCGTCGCCGATGTCCTGGTAGATCTTCCACGAGACCCCGGCCTTCTCCAGCCGCTCGGGGTAGGTCGTCCAGGAATAGCCTGCTTCGGCGTTGGTGATGACCGGGCCACCGCCGGTTCCGTCGTTGCCGACGTAGCCGGTCCACATGTAGTAGCGGTTCGGGTCCGTGGGGCCGATCAGCGAGCAGTGGTAGGAGTCGCAGATTGTGAACGCGTCGGCAAGCGCGTAGTGGAACGGCATGTCCTCCCGGGTGAGGTAGGCCATGGTCACGTCGGTCTTGGCCGGTACCCACCGGTCGTACCGGCCCTGGTTCCAGGCCTGATGACCGCTGTTCCAGTCGTGCGGGATGGATTCGAGGAACTGCATCCCCAGGTTGTCTGCGTCCGGCCGGAACGGCAGGACGTCCTTCGTGCCGTCGGACTGATACCAGACCGGCTTGCCGCTGGGAAGGACCACCGGCCGCGGGTCACCGAACCCGCGCACGCCGCGCAGCGTACCGAAATAGTGGTCGAAGGAGCGGTTCTCCTGCATCAGCACGACGATGTGCTCCACGTCGCGCAGGGAGCCGGTACGGCGGTTCGCCGGGATTTCCGCCGCGCGGGCGATGCTGGGCGAGAGTAGGGACATGGCGGTGCTGCCGCCAGCAATCTGCAGGAGTCTTCGACGGTTGACGCTTGTCATGAGCGGCCTGCTTTCCGGCGCCTGCGGCGCCTGCGTGCGGGAGTCCGGAGGACAGTTTCACCAGATGATCGAGAACGCGCTACTGCGAACGGGGAAAAACGCCGAGAAGCGTGGACGAAGACGATCTCGTAACTGATTTCATGATCGATATCGTTCTGGTCGGCCGCTACCGGTGCGCAGCGCGGATCGTTTCGGGTGGCCCGGGACCATTGTGAACGACCGGTTCAGACGACCGGTTCAGACGACCGGTTCAGACGACCACGGTCATCGCGAGCGCGGTGCCCACCCACGCGGCGGCGAGAACGGCGGCGGGTATCCGGAGCCGGCCGTCGGTGCCCAACAGGACGACTGCGGCGAACACGTGGAGATCGACAAGCTGGCGAAAGGATGCGGGGGTGCGCAGCACGAAACCGGACAGAGAAATGGCGAGCAACAGTGCGAGTACAAACCCGACCCGCACCTCGAAGGTTCCTGTTGGCCCTGTTGGTCCGGTCGTTGTGTGGAGCCGCGCGACGGCCAGTCCGGCTGTCACGCCCAGTGCTGCTAACTGAAGCAGCGCGAGGATCGCGAGCAGGGTCGGCAGCATCGCACCGGGATGTCTCGTGACGTCACCGAACCATGCCACTGCGGACGGGAACAGCCCGGTCAACGGTGCGACTATGTTGTCCCCGGTGCCGGCGAGCATCGGGACGCCATGGGCCTTCCAGACACACACCAGCTGCCACAGCCCGAACGTGATGATCGGCAGTGCCCAGACCCGTGCTCCGCATGGTCTGGATACCCCCCGCCGCCATGCGGCGAGGTGGCCGACGGCCATCGCGACGACGGCCAGCAGGGCTGTCTCCCTGGCAAGCACCGCGACGGTGAACGCCATGCCCGCCACGGTCGGGCGGTGTCGACGCCAGGCGAGCAGTCCAGCGACTACCCCGACCGCGGCGACGATCTCGGTGAGATCACGGCTGAGACTGAACAGGAAGCCGGGAAATCCCGCGAGCAGGAGACCCCACAGCGGGCGTCGACCGTGGTCACGGGCCAGAATGCCCCCGAGAAGGCCGAGTGCGGCCAGCGCCAGAATATTGACGGCTACCAGAGCGGCGGCGACCCATTGCGACCGCCCGGCGGCAACGAGCCAGCTGAGCGTGGGGTACGCGATGCGCTGTAGTCGCAGTGGTGAGTCGATCACAATTCCGTGCGCGTCCACGCGGAGGTCGTATGGGGCCAGGGCCAGGCGGTAGGCGAACTGGCCGTCGTACCCGCCGCCCGGAAAGACATGCAGGTCGGGCGGAGCGGCGCTCGGATCCACCTGAGCACGCCCGGCAACCACGAATCGGCTGATGTCACCGTGCCCGACCGCCAGCAGGCGAGCGCCGGTCACCGCGACTGCCAGAATCAGCATGACTATACCGGGTGACCACACACTGTCGCCGCGGGTCGAAACACCGACCCGCGGCCTATCCGTACCTGCTTGCCGCATGAATCATCCGTACGGGTCAAAGGAAATGATAACGGATGGGGCCGGAGCCTGGCGGATCGATGATGAACGTCGACTATGCCATCCGCCGAAGGTGGCAGGAGCTGGGGTCGGCGGTACGACGAGGCGATCATTATGGCATCGGCTGTGCGGCCCTGACGAGCGGAAGGTTGACATCCCAGAAAGCCACAAATCGGACATAGGATGTACGTCTACCTTCCACTCGTGCCGGGGTGCCGGGGTGCCGGGGTGCCGGGCCTCGCGAAGCGATGGTCTGGCTCCGGGGATACGCGAGCCGGACAGATGCTTCACACACACGCACTGGCGCAGGCCGCCGGATATGCCGTCACTCGGCGGCGACCAGCTCGCCGCACCATTGCTTGCCATCCGTGCCACGGCCGCCGGGTACCACCTCGAAGGCCGTCGCCGCGTCGTTCACCCGCACGAAGAAGTAACACCGACTCACCTGGATGGAACTCGTCGCCATGTCGACGGTTTCCGCGAGCAGGCCGTCGGCATTGTAGTTGTGGACGGCCCGCAGCGACTGGATGAAGCCGTTCCGGGTGGGACAGTCGCCAGCGGCTGCCAGACCGCGGAGGAAGAGATCTGCCGTGATGTAGCCCATGACAGCGGTTCCCTGATCCGGCGGATTGAGCTCGGGTGCATACTGTACCATCGCGTTTCGGTATGCATCCAGGGCTGCGGAGTGTGCCTCGAACGGTGTGAAGCCGATGTAGACGGCCATGCCGGCGATGGACGGGCCGAACTGCGGCAGTAGGCTCGGATAGTAGCCGTCCGGGCCGAACGCGGCTTTGATCGGTACCCCGGCCGCCCGCGCCGCCTTGACCACGTTGGCGAGCCCGGTTCCCGAGATCGCACCGACGATCACATCGGCGCCGCTGCGCCGGATATCGGCGGCGACGTGAGCCGGGTCGGTCGAATTATCCGAGTAGTCGCCGGTGCCCACGATCCGGATACCCTGCGATTTGAGGCTGGCCTCGAGTTTCGCTGCCGCCATCCGGGACGACGCCCGCAGGGTACTTTCCAGCAGGTACGCCCGCGTGCCGCCGTTCTGCTTGGCATACAGCCCGAATGTGCTCACGTTCGAGCCGTCGGCGTACTGGTTTGAGACGGTGAACATATTCGAATATTTGCCCCATGTTGAATCGGTGACGAGACCGGTAACCGGGACGCCCTTGGTACTGAGGTACTCGGCTGAGCCGCTGACGAACGACGTCTCCTGAAGAATCCCGAAAACACCGACGTTCTCGATGAGGTCGCGGGACGCGGTGAGGTTCTTGGTGGCGTCCGACTCGTCGTCGCGCCATTCGATGCTGATCTGTCGACCGCGGATGCCGCCGGTGGCGTTCGCCACGCCGATCCGCGCCTCGACGCCGCTGCGGACGGAGCGGAACACCGTGGCGAGGATACCGGTGTTCGGGAAGACTAATCCGACCTTTAACTCCTTCGGGGTGACGCCGGGAGCACTACACGCCCCGGCTGCCCCGGCTGCTCCGGCTGCCTCGGCAGCCCCGGATGTCGCGCACGCTGACGTCGTCAGCGCGACTATGAGGCCGGTGGCCGCGACGCCGACCCACAGCTTCAGAGGACGATCCATAACGCTCGCAATCTGTTGCTATAAGTAAATTTTCAAAATAATTGTTATTCTTATCATAGGAGGGATGGTTGACCCTCGGGGGGTCTGGTTGTTACGGAATCGATCCGTTCTGTTGCTGCCTGGATCTGATTCGACTCCGGCGCACCGGCCCGGCCCGGTCTGGCGCTGTGACTTGACGGAGACTACATATCGCCTGCATATTGCAGGCATAATTGTTACCTTGACGATTCGGGACGTGCCTGAGGACATACGGGACGCGCTGAGTCAGGACGCCGAGCCCCGCGACGCCGCGTCCGCTCTTGCCGGTCGCTCTTAGTCTCTGCAGGCATTCCTCCTGGGTGTACTCACCCGTCAGGTGTAGTTCGGCCGGAACCAGCAGCTCCTGGCTACGATCGACCGCGACCTCACCCTCGTGATCTCTGACGGTCGCCTGGCGCGTGCGGCGACATCCTTTTGCAGTGTGGAGCTGGTGGGGTAGGGACCGGGCCGGGACGGTCGACGAGCAGCGTGACGAGCCGGCCCAGCTCGGCAACCGGGTCGTCGGTGAGACCGCTGTGCACCTGCGATGTCTGCACGATCGTGCTCCGTGGTGACGTCAGCCACCGGAACCGCTCACCCGGCGGCAGCGCGCCGGCCGGGCCCGCCGCCGGCCCGCCCGTGCACACCTGCTCGAACGCGGCGAGGTTCGCGGACACCACGGTGTGGTCGAGGAACGGGTCGAGGGCGGTCAGCCGGTCGGCGTCGACCGCGCACCGGGCCTGCAGGTAGCCGGCGCGCTGGCACCACAGCACCACCCCGACGTTCACACACTCACCGCGTTCGACCCTCGGGACGACCCGTACCACGGCGTATTCGAACAGGTCAGCCACCGCGGGCCGCCCGCAGCCACGCCGGCGGTCCGGCCGGCTGGTTGGCGGGCTGGTTG
>NZ_CAUVXO010000108.1:1279-2104 GCF_963555865.1 Protofrankia sp. Cr1 | reverse complement strand
TCCACCGACAGCGTCATCGCGCGCAACCACGGCCGGTCACCGCCGACCCGGGCGAGCAGCCAGTCGACGTAGACGTCCGGGGTGACGTCCAGCCACGCCGGCGGGACTTGGGCGAGCACCTCGCCCAGCAGGTCCGCCTGGACGAGTGGGGCGAGCTCCGCGTCCGCGGCTGTCAGGGCGTCGGCTCCGGGCAGCAGGACGTGCTCCTGCCAGCGCGGCAGCACCCGGTCGACCGCCCCGGCCGCCCCGGACCAGTTGTGGTGTACGTACAGCGCCGCGCCGTGGTCGATGAGCCAGAGCCGCCTGCCCCAGACGAGCAGGTTCGGGTTCCGCCACGACCTGTCCACGTTCAGGGTCAGCGCGTCCAGCCAGAGCACTCGGGCGGCGAGGGCCGGGTCGACCTGGAAGGCGAGTGGATCGTAGGTGATGGAACCGGGCAGGTAGTCCATGCCGAGGTTGCTGCCCGCGCTGGCTCGCAGCAGCTCCTGGATCTCCTGATCCGGCTCGGTCCGGCCAAGCTGCGGGTCGAGGTCGATCACGACCAGTTCGGGCACGGGCAACCCCAGCGCCCGGGCGAGTTCGCCCACTACGACCTCGGCGACGAGCGCCTTGGGACCCTGGCCCGCTCCCCGGAACTTCACCACCCACGTGCCGAGGTCGTCGCCCTCCATGAGGCCGGGCAGGCTGCCGCCCTCCCGCAGCGGGGTGGCGTAGCGGGTCGCCGTCACGGCACGCAACATACGGATCAGTGTGGGCGCTGGTGCTCCTGCCCGCGTCAGGGGGCCGGTTGGGCATGATCAACTAATTCATGCCGATGCCGATGCC
>NZ_CAUVXO010000108.1:0-779 GCF_963555865.1 Protofrankia sp. Cr1 | reverse complement strand
GCGTCTTACGGCGAGGTGTCGAGGTACTCCTTGGCAAGTCGTTTCGGCCCGCGGCCGAGCCCCGCTTCGATGTCCGTTCGTCAAGATCCGCAATGGCAATCTGCGGGGAAGGGCATCGGAAAAGGACCAGCCCAACTGGCGCCTCGCCGACCGCCTACCCTGCGGCAATCTGCTCGAGCTGGCTGTGGGGATGTCGGGCGAGGTTGACCGCTTCGATAAGAAGATCATTGTGTCCTTGGTTGTGCCGCTGTGACGAGTGGAAGGTTGACATCCCAAAAAGCCGAAAATCGGACAGAGAATGTACGTCTACCTTCCACTCGCGCCCGGGGCCGTGCGACGGTTCCGGTGAGTTCGACAGCCTTGCCCAGGAGCGGGGGGAGGGCTGTCATCCTGCGGGCGTCATTCTGGTGCAGCGAGCGACGCGGCGCAGGTGGTGAATGAGGCGGTGCCGCACGGCACCGGGGTCGGGCTTGCGGGGGCCGACGCCACGCTCCTGAGGTTCTGTCTGAGGTTCTGGACGAAATTGCGAGCTTCGCCGAGGCTGCCCACCTGGTGGCCGCTTGTCACCCTTTCGCGTGCAATCCCCTGGATGTCGGTCACTGCGATGGCGGATTGCGCGGGTTCTTTGAGTCTGTGCAGGGAGATTCCGATGAAGCTCCCGCCCATTCCTTCGACGATCGCGACATGCTGGTTGTCCACACCGATGTAGTACTGGTTGTGGATGTAGGACCAGGCTCCAACGGTGACGGCACCGGGACGCGATGGCCGCCCGATGCCCC
>NZ_CAUVXO010000107.1:13657-14521 GCF_963555865.1 Protofrankia sp. Cr1 | reverse complement strand
TATGGGTCCCTTCAAGGTTCTCGACATCGTCGGCGGCGACATCCCCTGGCAAGCCCGCAAAGCCAGGTCCGCGCCCCCTGCCCCGGAGTGGGAACTGGCCGACCAGCTCTGCGAGCGCGGCTGGTTCGGCCGCAAGGCGGGTCGAGGCTGGTACCGCTACGACGGCACCGGCACCGCCGCCTCCCACGACGAGGTGGCAGCCCTGCTGGCCAGGTTCGTCAAAGGCACTCCCACCCCCATCTCCGACGGCGAGATCGTCGACCGGTGTGTCCTGGCACTGGTTAACGAAGCCGCCGCCGTCCTCGCCGACGGGGTGGCGGCCCGCGCCTCGGACATAGACATGGTCTTCCTAAACGGCTATGGATTCCCCGCCGCCCGGGGCGGACCGCTCTTCCACGCCGACCGGATCGGCCTCGACCGGGTGGTCCGTAGGATGCGGCGTCTCGCCGAGACGACCGGCGACCCGTTCTGGCAGCCGCATCCGCTGCTCGTCGAGCACGCGGAAGACGGAACCCCTATCGCCCAGGAGGCGCAGGCGTGAGGTCAGCGGTCATCGTCGCCACCGCCCGTACCCCGCTCACCAAGGCGTGGACCGGCGCACTCAACATGACCCATCCCGCGACCTTCGGCGCCCATGCCGCCGCCGCCGCGATACGAAGGGCCGCAGTGGACCCGGCCGAGATCGGCGACGTAGTGATGGGATGCGCCAATCCCGAGGGCGCCACAGGGCAGAACATTGCGCGGCAGATCGCGATCCGCGCCGGGCTGCCCACCTCTGTTCCGGGCATGACCGTCACCCGCTTCTGCGCCTCCGGCCTGCAGTCCATCGCGCTCGCCGCGCAGCGGATCATGACTGGCGAGTGT
>NZ_CAUVXO010000107.1:12083-13266 GCF_963555865.1 Protofrankia sp. Cr1 | reverse complement strand
GACATCCTGGTGGCCGGCGGGGTCGAGTCCATCTCCTGTGTGCAGAACGAGATGAACCGGCACATGCTCATCGACCCCTGGATCGACGAGCATGTGCCGTCCCTGTACTGGCCGATGCTGCGCACCGCCGAGACGGTCGCCGAGCGCTATGGAATCTCTCGCGAACGCCAGGACGAGTACGGGCTCGCCAGCCACCTCAAGGCGGCTGCCGCCCGCGAAGCCGGCCGGTTCGACGACGAGATCGATCCCATCGAGACAGCGATGGCGTCCACCGATCCCGACAGTGGCGACCTCATCGCGGTGCCCGTGACAGCCCAGCGCGACGAGGGCATCCGGCCCGATTCCACCCTTCAGGGCATCGGGCGCATCCGCTCCGCGCTCCCCGGCGGAACGGTCACCGCCGGCAGCGCCAGCCAGTTCACCGACGGCGCCTCGGCCTGCGTCCTGATGTCCGAAGACCGAGCCGCCGCCCTCGGGTTGCGGCCGCTCGGCCGGTTCGCCGGGTTCGCGGTAGCCGGCTGCGATCCGGACGAGATGGGCATCGGGCCGGTGGAAGCCGTGCCCCGGCTGCTTGCTCGCGCCGGACTCGGGATCATCGACATCGGGCTGTGGGAACTCAACGAGGCCTTCGCCTGCCAGGTCCTCTATTGCCGCGACAAGCTCGGAATCCCCGACGAACTCCTCAACGTCAACGGCGGTGCCATCGCCCTGGGCCACCCTTACGGCGCCACCGGCTCCCGCCTGACCGGCCACGCGCTGATCGAGGCCCGGCGCCGCGGCGCTCGTCACGCCGTGATCACCATGTGCGTCGGCGGCGGCCAGGGTGCCGCGGCCCTGTTCGAGCTCGACTGACATGTCGCACTGAGCCGCGGTCGCGTGCCGCCCGCGCCGGGGGCTTCACCCCTGCACCGGCGAGCGCTCTGCCCCCACCGCCGCGGCGGTTCGTAACTTCAAGGGAGCCTGCGTCGTTTCGAGCCGCGCTCAGGTCGTTGGAAGTCACGGCACATCACCAGGATGAGCCGAGCGCGAAGTGCTCGTTACCTCCCAATCCCATGCAAATACCTCACGGAAGGAGTGCCGAATGACGAAAACCGTAGAGTCGGTTGACGAGTTCGACACCTCGCCTGTCGGTAAGTGGAGTGAGCCGCACGAGTTCGTCGTCGACCGGATGCGGTTGCAGGCG
>NZ_CAUVXO010000107.1:6517-11803 GCF_963555865.1 Protofrankia sp. Cr1 | reverse complement strand
CCACCGCCCCATCGAGCCCGGGATGCGCCTCCAGACGAAGGCTCTCCCCATGGGGTCGTGCCGCACTCGATCGGCTCGACCATCACGGTCAAGGGCGTCACCACGACAGCGGACGGCGAGCCCGTGGTCGATCAGTTCGTGACCGTGTTCATCCGCACGGCGATAGCGCCGGAGGCCGTCGGTGAGAGCACTCCTTCGCGGGTCATCACCCGAGAGGGCGAACCTTTCGCCTCGGTCAGTGCGTCCTATGATCTGGACCAGACGTTCCGGTACATGGAGGCTTCTGGCGACGCCATGCCCCTTCACTCGGATACGACGTTCGCCCAGAGGTTCGGCCTGCCGGGCATCATTCTCCACGGTAATTGCACCCTTGCCTTCGCTACGCGCGCCCTGCTGGAACGGACCTGCGAAAACGACGTACGCAGGCTGAAGCGCCTCGCCGTGCGCTTCCGCCGGTGGGTCACACCCGACGAGACCATCACGACGCGCATATACTGCGCCAGCGAGATCGAAAATCGCCAGGTCTACGGGTTCGAGACGGCGATTGACGGCAGTACGCTTTGTCTTTCGGACGGCCTGATCGAGGTCGAGCCGTAGAGATCTGGAGAGGGCCGGAGCAACGCTCCACGCGAAATATGACGGACATCTAGCGAATCGCACCTAGTTCGTACTATGCTCGCGCTATCCAGGCTCGGCCGTGCGATTCGGTGTCGCAGACGGACGAGTCGCACGTTAACGGTGCAAACAGACGAAGGTCGTGAACGAGCCCCTTGGTGGTTGGATTCCGGCCGGTATCCAACCCCTCGCCGTACCCACAATGGAGACCTGTATCATGCCGCTCATCCGTGAACTTCTGATTGGCGGCACGGACGTGCCCGCCGCCTCCGGTCGTACCGCCGACGACATCAACCCCTATACCGGAGAGGTGTACGCGGCCGTCGCCGCCGCCGGCCGGGAGGACGTGGGGCTGGCGGTGGACGCCGCCGACAAGGCTTTCGCGGAGTGGGCCGCGCTCGCGCCCTTCGCCCGCCGCGCGATCTTCCTTAAGGCCGCCGACCTCGTCGAGGGCAAGGGCGAGGAAGTGGCTGAGCTGATGGCGCACGAGGTCGGTGGCACCCGCCCCTGGGCCTACTTCAACGTCGCTCTCGCCGCGAACATGCTGCGAGAGGCAGCCGCAGCCGTCACCGCCCCGCGCGGTGACGTGCTCAGTGCGCAGGAGGAGGGTGCGCTGGGCCTGGCCGTGCGCGAACCGCTGGGTGTCGTCGCCGCGTTCGCCCCCTGGAATGCGCCGGTCATCCTTGGCGTACGGGCTGTCGCCGCACCGCTGGCTGCGGGCAACACCGTCGTCCTCAAGCCAAGCGAGGACGCCCCGATCGCCTGCGGCCTCTTCGTCGCCGACCTGCTGCGCGAGGCCGGGTTGCCGGACGGTGTGGTGAACGTGGTCACCAACGCGCCCGAGGACGCCGCCGAGATCGCCGAGGCACTGATCTCCGACCCGCGGGTCCGCGCCGTCAACTTCACTGGTTCGACCAGCGTCGGTCGCCTCATCGGCACCCATGCGGCCCACCACCTAAAACCCGCTGTATTGGAGTTGGGCGGCAAGAACGCCGTGATCATTCTTGACGACGCCGATGTGGATTACGCTGTCGACGCCGTCACTTTCAGCGTGTTCATGAACGCCGGGCAGATCTGCATGTCCGGTGACCGGATCCTTGTCCATGAGTCGCTGGCCGACGAGTTCACGCGGAAGTTCACCGCGAAAGTAGCCTCGCTGCACACCGGGGACCCGGCCCATCCGCACACGGTGGTCGGTCCACTGGTGAGCGTCGCCGCCGCCCAACGCGTGGCCGGGCTAGTCAAAGACTCCGTCGCCAAGGGAGCCACGGTGCTCATCGGCGGCGGGGAGCCGGCGGGTGCGGTGCACCCTGCGACCGTGCTCACTGACGTCCCCAAGGACGCGGAGCTCTATTATGCGGAGGTCTTCGGCCCCGTCTGCGTCGTCGAGGCGTTTGCGGACGACGACACCGCGGTGGCCGTCGCCAACGACACCGAGAACGGCCTGACCTGCGGTGTCATCACTGAGAATGCCACGCACGGCCTGGCCGTCGCCCGACGCGTCCGCACCGGCATCGTGCACATCAATGACCAGTCCGTGGCCGACGAACCGCACGCCCCGTTCGGCGGTGTGAAGACCTCCGGGTACGGGCGCTTCGGCGGGCGGTGGGGCATCGAGGCGTTCTCCAACACCCGCTGGGTGACCATTGCCGCGCAACAGGCGCACTATCCTTTCTGACGCCGCCCCTGTCATGCGTGCGATCGGTGCCGGTGGGAACTCGCGCCGTGTACCGCTTGGTGCGCCTGTCACAGAGCCAACAGCGGCAACGCCGCTTCCGTCAACACCAGCTCCTACGCCTCGACGGAACCGCGGGTGCCGGCAGATCCTTCGCCCATCACGAAGGCGTTCGACAGGTCTGACGACACCTACGGCTGCCATCGTGTGCCCGCCCAGCTGGGTCCGATGGGCGTGACTGCCAGCTTGGAGCTGGTGTCTGCCAGCCGACGCCGAAGGGGTGGTCGCTCACCCAGGCCGCGGCCGACGCGCTGCCCGACCTCGTCGGCCGCAACTTCGCCGCCGGTGCGTGCGGCGAGAAACTCGTCGGCGATATCACTTACATCCGGGACCGGAGAAGACGGACGAAAGGGGTTGCCCGACGTGGCGGCATATGTTCTGGTGCATGGGGCAGGGCACGGCGGCTGGTGCTATCAGCGCGTCGCCCCGATACTGCGATCAGCCGGACACGAGGTCTACACGCCCACCCTGACCGGCCTGGGTGAGCGGTCGCACCTGCTGCACCCGGAGATCGACCTCGACACGCACATCCGTGACATCGCCGCGGTACTGCATTACGAGGACCTGCGTGAGGTGATCCTGGTCGGTCACAGCTACGCCGGGATGGTCATCACCGGTGCCGCCGACCGCGCCGCCGACCGAGTGGCGCGTTTAGTGTATCTCGACGCGGGCGCGCCGACGAGCGGCCAGTCCCTCCTCGACCTCAACGTCATCGGAGCGATGATCTCGGAGTCCCGGCCGTTCGGCAAGGTCATCGACGGGGTCGAAGTGGTGTTGCTCCCGTTTCCCGAGGCGGGGACCTTCTACGGCGTCACCGATCCGGACGACCTCGCCTGGATGGCCGACCGGCTGACTGCCCACCCGTGGAAATGCTTCGAGCAGCCGGTGAAAGCCGACGAGACGGCCTTGAGGGCGATCCCGCGTTACTACATCGTCTGCACGTCCACGCTGGCGCTGCCCATCCTGGACCCCGAGCTGGTAGCCGTCGCGCGTGACGAGGGTCGCCTGTGGGAAATCGACACCGGACACGACCTGATGATCACCGAACCCCGCGCAGTCGCCGACGCGCTTCTCGAGATTGCCGCCACCTGACGCAGGGTCACCGGCGGCCTAGCGGACCCGGCGGCCCACCGGTGTGAACTACCTGGCCCTGCTTGACCAGGCCGACAGCGAACACCTGGCCGGATGCGTCAACTACCAGGCACTCCTCATCCCCGGCCGCGGTCGCCGACCAGTTGCAGGCACAGAGCGAGAGCGTCGTGGCCCATGCGGCGCCCGGTCGCGCCGGACTCGAGCAGATCGTGCGGGGGTACCTGTCAACCCAGCACCGCGACAGCCCCGGCGACGGTTGCCCCAATGCCGCACTGCTCGACGAGATCGGGCGCTGCACGGCCGCCCCCTGGCGTCGGACACCTGCACGTTACGCACCATCGAGGAGGATGGACCGATGGCCGATGTCGAGCGGTTCAAGTTGGTGATCGGCGGCAAGCCGGTCGCCGCCGTGTCCGGGGCGACGTTCGAGTCGCAGAACCCGTACACGGGCGAGACGTGGGCCGTCCTCGCCGACGGGTCCCCGACCGACGTCGACGCCGCGGTGGCCGCTGCCCGCTCCGCCCTGGATGGCGAGTGGGGCCGGACCACGGGCTTCGTCCGCGCGCAGCTGCTGCGCCGGATCGGGGACCTGATCGCGGCCGACGCGGAGCGGCTGGCCCGGCTGGAGGTGAGCGACTCCGGCAAGCTCTACCGGGAGATGATCGGCCAGCTGACCAGCATCGGCTCCTGGTTCCATTACTACGCGGGGCTGGCCGACAAGATCGAAGGGCGGCAGATCCCGTCGCCGAACCCGAACTACTTGGTCTACACGCGTAAGGAGCCGATCGGGGTCGTCGCGGCGATCACGCCGTGGAACTCACCGCTCCTGTTGCTGACCTGGAAGCTCGCGCCGGCCCTTGCCGCGGGCTGCACCATGGTGGTCAAGCCATCCGAGCACGCGGCAGCCTCCACCGTCGCCCTGGCCCTGCTGTTCGACGACGCCGGCTTCCCACCCGGCGTCGTCAACGTCGTCACCGGGTCGTCGCCGGAGATCGGCGCCGCGCTGGCCGGACACCCCGGGGTTGACAAGGTCGCGTTCACCGGCGCCACCGCCACGGGCCGGCACGTCGCGCACGCCGCCGCGGAGAACCTGAACCCGGTCACCCTGGAGCTCGGTGGGAAGTCCCCGCAGATCGTGTTCGGGGATGCCGACCTCGCTGCCGCCGCGAGCGGCGTGATTTCGGGGATCTTCGCCGCCACCGGACAGACCTGCATGGCCGGATCCCGGCTGATCGTCCACGATTCCGTGCACGACGAGCTCGTCCGGCTGGTCGCCGAGCGCGCCGCCACGATCAGGCTGGGCGACCCCATGGACCCCGACACGGAGATGGGCCCCGTCGCCAACGCGCCGCAGTACGCCAAGGTGCTCCACTACCTGAAGGTCGCGCGGGACGAGGGCGCAACCGTGGCCTACGGCGGCGCCGTCGACGAGGACCTGGGCGGGCTGTTCGTCAAGCCGACGGTCCTCACGGGGGTTGGGCCGGAGTCGACGGTCGTCCGCGAAGAGGTCTTCGGCCCGGTGCTGGCCGCCTATCCCTTCCACGACGAGGACGAGGCCGTGGCGCTGGCCAACGACACGCCGTTCGGGCTGGCCGGCGCGGTGTGGACGAAGGATGTGCACCGCGCCCACCGGGTCGCCGCGAAGGTGCGGGCCGGGACCGTCTGGATCAACGCGTACCGGGTGGCGGCTCCCAGCGTCCCGTTCGGCGGGTACGGCCTGTCCGGGATTGGCCGGGAGAACGGCGTCGACGCGGTAGAGGCCTACACCGAGACCAAGGCGATCTGGGTCGAGCTCACCGGCAGTACCCGCGACCCCTTCACCCTCGGCTGAGTTGGTCGCGGTC
>NZ_CAUVXO010000107.1:5161-6153 GCF_963555865.1 Protofrankia sp. Cr1 | reverse complement strand
CCATTTTCAGGGCCGGAACGGGCCACCCCCACGGGGGGATCGGAGACTAGCCCTAGATTGTCCGAAAGCTGGTCCGCGACCGGGTCCAGCCGTATAGCCAAGATCGCCCGCGTCGGAACCAGAGGTGACTCGCCGACTCTGGATCATCGACGCCTCCGCCCTCGACATGGCGCTCAGCCTCGCCGCCGGGGCCGGCAAGCGCAAGGTCGAGGCGTGGTGTCACGCCGGGAAGGCTGCGGCCCCGCCGCTGACCGGCGCAGGTGTCCAGCGATGGCTTCGATGAGTCGGATCGTTCACCACCGGCGCACCAGAACGTCGTGAAAGGAATCCGGGGGTGGTGTCGGATCGAGGTGGAGGCGTTCGTTGCAGGGTTGAGCGGCTGCCCGCGAGGGGCGTCCCCGAGCCACAGGAGATGATCCGAAATGCAGTACCTGGTTTCCGTGATCGACGACACGACAGACGAGGAGCTCCGTCGCACCGGCTCCGGCACCCCGGCCGAGATGGCTGCGATCGACGTGTTCAACGACCGGCTTGTGGCCGAGAGCCACTGGGTCTTCGCCGGCGGCCTCGGGGCGCCCAGCGCGGCCACTGTGATCGATAACCGGGGTGGGGAGGCGATGTTCACCGACGGGCCGTTCCTGGAGTCGAAGGAGTTCCTCGCCGGCTTCTGGATCATCGAGGCCGCGGACCTCGAGGTGGCGCTCAAGCTGGCCGCCGAGGGGTCGAAGGCCTGCAATCGGAAGGTCGAGGTACGGCCGTTCCTGTGAACAGGGTCGACGTCCGGGAGGCGATCACTCGGGCCCACCACGAGGAGTGGGCGCGGGTGGTCGTCGCCCTCTACGACCAGCTCGTCCGCCTCGACCCCTCGCCGCTCATCGCCCTCAACCGAGCCATCGCGGTCGCCGAACTCGACGGCCCGGAGGTGGCACTCGCGGCCGTCGACCGTCTCGAGGACAGGTTGGCCGGCTATCACGTCTACCGTGCGACCCGCG
>NZ_CAUVXO010000107.1:0-4767 GCF_963555865.1 Protofrankia sp. Cr1 | reverse complement strand
CCCACATCCTGCGCCGGCTGGGCCGAAGTCAGCAGTCGCGCGCGGCGTACGACAAAGCCATCAAACTGGCGGGCAACACCGCCGAGATCGCCTACCTGACCCGCCGCCGCGACCAGCTGGGGTAGCGCCCGCGAGTCCCGATCGAAACCCCGTGCAAAGCGGCGGCCGGCCTCGGGGCACCCTGCCGATGCACTTCGCAACATGGTGTGGGACGCGGCCAGCGGCCAACCCGTCGGCACCCCCTGACCGGCCGCACTCCCTGATTCAGTTCGAAACCCCACTAAACCGGCACCACGCCGCGAGATCAAGCACACTCAAACTCGGCTAGATCCGCGGGTTCGATCAGTCATGGCTGGCGGCGCACGCCCATGACGCCTCGGCGCCGGGCAACAGACAACGAGGAGCCGATCGGGTCCACAGGAGATGTGGATCTTGACCGTGCTAGAAGTGATCGTTTACCTGTGCAGCCAGCCTGCGTGCCGAGCCTCCGGTCGGCGATCCCAGCCCGCGGACCGAGCTTCTTGACCGCAGAGGGGAACGGCACCAGTGCCTTCGAGCGGCTCCGCGACGACCTGCGCCCACTCGTCAAATACCGCGACATGAAGGTCCAGTTCGTCGCGCCACCCGTCAACGGCCGAGCCCTCCCGAGCGAGGTAGCCCACGGCGCACGTGCCGTCGTCCGAGACGCGATCCTTACCCTGATCGACCAGTCAGGCGTCACCAGGATCCGCGTCCAGTGGGACTGCGACGGCAAGAACCTCCTCATCGACGTCCGCGACAACGGCCCGGGCCAGCTGTCGATCGACAGCGTCCAGCTTCAGCCCCTCAGGCAGCGGGTCATCGCGCTCAACGGGCGGATGACGTGGAGGGTCATGATCACCAACCGCGTGGCCGGCGGGGTCGGGACCGCGCTGCCATGGCGATTCCGGTTGCGGTCATGGCACCCCTCATCGCATCGAGATGACGACCTTCCCGTGGGCGCGGCCCTGCTCGACATACGCGAGCGCGTCGAGGGTCTGGTCGAACGGGAAGGTCCGGTCGATGACCGACCGGAGCCGGCCGGCGTCGTAGAGGGCGGCGAGTTCGCGCAGCTGTGTACCGTCGGCCCGCATGAAGAAGAACGAGTAGCGCACCCCGAGGTCCTTGGCCTGTTTGCGGACCTTGCGGCTGAGCAGCGCCATCACCGGGCCCATGAACATGGGGGCGTCGACTTGCCCGGCGAAGGCTGCGTCGGGCGGGCCGGTGACACCGACGGCCAGTCCACCGGGCTTGAGCACGGTCAGAGACTTGGTGAGGTTCTCGCCACCCAGGGAGTCCAGCACGAGGTCGTAGCCGGAGAGGACGTCGGCGAAGTCCTGTTTCTGGTAGTCCACGACGATGTCGGCGCCGAGACCCCGCACCCGATCAGCGTCGGCCCCGGCCGCGGTCGTCGCCACACGGGCACCGAGGTGCTTGGCGAGCTGGATGACGGTCGATCCCAGCCCGCCGGCGCCGGCGTGGACGAGGACGTCCTGGCCCGGCTGCACGTGCGCCTGCTCGACGAGGATCTGCCAGGCGGCCAGTGCGACCAGCGGGACAGCGGCCGCCTCGGAAAGCGTCAGCGAGGCGGGCTTGAGCGCGACGTCGTCCTGGTTGATCGCGATGTATTCCGCGAAGGTGCCGATGCGCAGGTCGCGCGGGCGGGCGTAGACCTCGTCACCCACCGTGAAGTCTGTGACAGCGGAACCGACCCGGGTCACCACGCCGGCCACGTCGTGGCCGAGCACGAATGGGTGCCGGTACTTCAACAGCCGTCTGAAGTCGCCGTTGCGGACCATCTTGTCCAGCGGGTTGACGCTGGCGGCGCTGACCTCGACCAGAACGTCCTGCTCGCCGACCGTGGGCTGGGGTATGTCGGCGGCGCGGAGCCCGTCCTGGCCGTACTTCTCGACGACGAACGCCTTCATGGCCGTTCTCCCTGGTGAGTGCGGGTCAACTGCGGGTAGAGCCGCCCGAGCGGATCAGTCAGACCTGCCTTGACGACGACGATAACGAAGTTATATACCCTGGTCAAGCCAGGAGTCCCGCCAGGACTGCACGAGTTGGGGTGGAAACATGGGCGCCATGTCCGAGGACCCAGCGCGGGCCGGCGGTGTGCCGGAGCGGCTCATCCGGGCGACGATCAAGTTGCTGGCCGAGCAGGGGCCGTCGGCCGTCAAGGCACGCACCGTCGCGGCCGAGACCGGGCTGTCGACGATGGTGGTCTACAGCCACTTCGGTGGCATCCCCGAGCTGATCCGGGCCGTCGCGGATCAGGGATTCACCGAACTGGACCGGGCATACTCGCAGGTTCCGCCCACCGACGACGCGGCGGCGGACCTGTTCACGATGGCGTTGACGACCCGGGAG
Source organism: Protofrankia sp. Cr1 (assembly GCF_963555865.1). Classification (NCBI taxonomy): domain Bacteria; kingdom Bacillati; phylum Actinomycetota; class Actinomycetes; order Frankiales; family Frankiaceae; genus Protofrankia; species Protofrankia sp. Cr1. Next base: position 2,379 of record NZ_CAUVXO010000107.1, on the reverse strand, counting down.
GGCGCCCGCGCCAACCCGCACCTGTACGACCTGATGTTCGGATTGTCGACCCGGGCCACCTACCGGCCGTTGTCGGAATCGGATCTGCGCTACAGCGGCCGGTCACCAGCCTTTCGCGGCGCGTACGCGCACATCACCGAGGCCTGCGCGCGGTTGGTGACTTCCGGCCGTATCCGGCGGCAGGATCCCGACACCGTCGCTGCGCAGTTGTGGATCTTCGCCCACGGCTACATCGACTTAGAACTTGCCGAGCATTTCGCCGGGTTCGACGACCCGGTGGCACAGGTGCTGTTGCCGATGGCGGTGAACCTCACCGTGGGTCTGGGTGACGAGCGACGGCGTTCCCTGGCGTCGCACACGAAGGCGCTACGTCGCTACGACTCGATCGCGCGCAGGTGAGGCACGTCCGGAGCGCGGCCGCCGGGCACGACCTGGTCACACAGGCCACCGAGGAATCCGCTTCCGTCCTCGACGTCACCGGGTTGAACTACGGCGATTCTCGCTAGCCCTGGATCGCGAGCTGTTTCCCAACCGCATCCTCGTCGGCTCCGAGACGTTCGCGACGCGCATCGACGTGCGGTGGCAAGCGGTCACTGAGCACTATTCCGACGCAGACGAGGTCGAGTTGCTGGTGAACGGCCGCTCGGCCGCTCGGCCGCTCGGCCGGCCGGCCGGCCGCCGGTGGGAAAGGAGAAGGCCTTTCTGGCGCGCTTCGAGACTCGCTACCAACCCGGTGAACTGGAGGCCGCACGTGCCGCCGACCTCGGCGAGTTCGCGCGCTGGCACGACGCCGAGCGCCTGGTCGGCAACCTCTACCGGGCATATCGTGAGATGTCCGAGGACCACGCGCGTACACCGATGGACCACGACGCGATGTGGCGGAACACGGTGGCCTGTCTGAGCCGGCCACTGCGTAGCCGCGCCTGACGTTTCTTCTCCGGCCTCTGCCAGGCGGCGGTCCTCCTGGGCCTCGGCGGCCATGGTCCGCGTCCAAGCGTCCTGTCGGCGTCTGGCCCCGGCGCCGGCAGGATCCAGACGCGTGTCGGCGTTCAGTGGAGGCAGCCCGAAAGACTCGGGGACGGCGCCTCCGGTCGGAGCGGACGATCTCGCCCGCTCTGGAGCTCGAGCTGTGTCCTCGTCGCGCGGTGGGCGTACCGCTAACCGACGACGAGCTGGTTCAGCATCGACAGCTCCCGGTGACCGACGCCGTCCACACCGTCGAGACGGATGCGTGACGGCGACATCGTGCAGCTGTACAGGTCGTCGTCACGGGAGATGCCGTGGTGGAGGTCGTTCTGCGGCACGATCGACATCGCGGTGCTGGTGATCGGTACCCCTTCGATGAGCAGGTCGCGTCCGTCGTGCCTGCGCAGGACCATCTCGAAGTCGTCGGGTACGTCCCGCGGGGCGAAGCGTGGAACCGTCAGCGCCTCCGCGTCGTGCGGTCGACTACTTGCCATCCGCCCGTTCTCATGTAGTCTTATGATCGTAAGATAAACGAACGTAATTTAAAAGGAAGTGGGAGTCCGCGATGTCGACAACCCGGCCGGTGGCGCTCGTCACGGGCGCGTCCTCTGGCATTGGCAAGGCAGCCTCACTCGCGCTCGCCCAGGCGGGCTTCGAGGTAACCGGAACGAGCCGGCACACGCGCGGCTTGTCCCCTCAAGACGGCGTGACGTTCCTCGACCTCGACGTGACCAGCGACGAGTCGGTCACCGCCGCGGTCAAGCAGGTGATCGACCGCTTCGGGCGGATCGACGTCCTGGTCAACAACGCCGGCATCGGGTCGGCAGGTGCCGCCGAGGAATTCTCCCTTGCGCAGGACCAGAAGGTGTTCGACGTCAACGTCTTCGGCGTCATCCGGATGATGAGGGCCGTCCTACCGCACATGCGGGCACAGGGAAACGGGCGGATCCTCAACGTCTCGTCCGTCGCGGGCTTCGTCCCGCAGCCCCACATGGCCGTCTATGTCGCGTCCAAGCACGCGGTCGAGGGCTACTCCGAGTCCGTGGACCACGAGGTCCGTGAGCACGGCGTGCGGGTGCTGCTTGTCGAGCCCGCCCCCACCAGCACCCCGTTCGAGGGGAGCGTGGTGCGGGGCGACACCCCCCTGCCGGCCTACGCCCAGCAAGGGCGCATCTTCGAGGAGGTGCTGGCGGAGGGGCTGAAGGGCGGCGACGAGCCCGCCATGGTTGCCAAGGCGATCGTCGCGGCGGCCACCGACCCGAAGCCGAAGCTGCGCTACCCCGCCGGCCCGACCGCCGCACGCATCCGGACGCTGCGCCGCGTCGCCCCCGCCCGGATCTTCGACAAGCAGATCCGCAAGCTCAACCGGCTGCCCGGCTGACGTTGCCATCGGCACACCGGCCTGACTGCGCG
>NZ_CAUVXO010000106.1:11705-14212 GCF_963555865.1 Protofrankia sp. Cr1 | reverse complement strand
GCGTTCGCCGGTGAGCTGGACGCGTGACGTCGCCGCCCAAGGTCCTGGCCGAGCGGCGAGAGCACATCGTCGTGTTGACCCTGAACAGGCCAGCGGCTCGCAACGCCGTCGACGGTGAGCTCGCGGACCTCCTCGGCGGGCACCTGCATGACGCCGACTGCGACCCCGGTGTGCGCGCCGTCATCCTGACCAGCTCCGACCCCCGGTCGTTCTGCGCCGGCGCGGACCTGAAGGCGGTCACGCGTGGCGAGTCGATCGCGCCGAGCAAACGGGAGTGGGGCTTCGCCGGCTGGGTGCGCCACGAGGTCTCCGTCCCGACGATCGCCGCCGTCGAGGGCAGTGCGCTCGGCGGCGGGACGGAGCTGGCCCTCGCGTGCGACCTCGTCGTCGCCGGCGCGGATGCCACGTTCGGGCTGCCGGAGGTGCGCCGCGGTCTGCTCGCGGCCGCCGGGGGTGTGATCCGCCTTCCGCTACGGGTCCCGCCGACCGTCGCCATGGAGATGCTGCTCACCGGACGCCCCATCGACGCCGAGCGGGCCCACGCCATCCACCTGATCAACCGGATGGCACCCGTCGGCGGCGCCCTCGACGCCGCACTGGAGCTTGCGGCGGAGATTGCCGACGCCGCACCCCTTTCGGTGCGGGCCAGCAAGCGACTCGCCCGTGGGGTGATCGAGGCGTCGTTCGACGAGCAGTGGGCACGGTGCGACGCACAGGTACGCTCACTGATGGCCAGCGAGGACGCGAAGGAGGGCCCCCGGGCCTTCGCCGAGAAACGCGCGCCCCGGTGGCGGGGCCGCTGACCGCAGGGCCGCACCCCCATCGGCCCTGGGGGATCGCCTTCTGGACCGGACCGGTGGACCTTCTCGAAGGCCGCAACGCCGGATCGCGGACCCCTCGGGTGCTGAAACTTGTCGGCCTCACCTCCCTGGCTGGGCAACGGCGGCCGAGAGCGCTTGACGTCCCCATAGCTGTCCGTCACCATATCTGAGAACGGTTCGCCAAGTTTCTAGCAATGGAGACACCATGCGTGCCCGCTTCCTCGGCAAGGACCCGGACTCCCAGGTGGACAACTCGCCCACTCTGTTCGCCACTGACCGCACCGACCGCGTGACGTACGTCGCCCAGGGCTGGAAGGTCACGGACCCTCAGGCCCTCGCCGACATCGGCCCCGTGCCGGACCACGAGACCCTGATCGAGATCCCGGAGGACGTGCTCAAGATGTACGTGCGCTGTTACCAGGAGCAGGAGGGACAGAGCTGACCTCCCTCATCCCACCCGGCCCCGAGTTCCGCCAGCTCTTCCACTCGTTCGAGCACATGGCCTACCGGCTCGAAGCCCGCGACACCTACGACGCGACGTACGAGAACGAGTCGCTGCGCAAGTTCCTCGCGGGCGAGCCGGACAACCTGCCGTGGATGCAGAGCTGGTTGGACATGCTGCGCGAGGCGTCCTCCAAGGGTCGGCGCTTCGCTCGCGTCCGCGTGGTGACGCTGCCGCTCACCGACTACAGCCGCTTCGGTGTCTGGTGCGCTCAGTTCACCAACAGCGCGGGCGAAGACATCCGCTACCTGCCCAGAGACAAGGCCGAAGCCACCGGGCTGCCGAACCACGACTACTGGCTCTTCGACTCATCCAAGCTGGTACGGATGCACTTCGATGACAACAACGCCTTCCTCGGCGGCGAGGTCATCGAGGATGCTGCCGAGATCGTGAAGCACAACTACTGGCGTGATGCTGCCTGGCACCACGCCGCACGACGGGACGACTTTGCCACCGAACAGCACCTCGGGCGCGTCTAACGTCCACGAGGCTCGTAACGCCCTCGGCAAACGACTCCGTGAGCTACGCCAGGCCGCGGGCTTCAGCGGTCGGCAGCTCGCGGAGTCGTTGTCGTGGCCGCCGTCGAAAATCTCCAAGCTGGAGAACGGCCGGCAGACGCCGACCGATGACGACGTACGGAGCTGGACGGCGGCCACCGGCAGCGAGGGCGAGGCTGATGCGCTGCTGGCTTCCCTCCACACGCTCGAAGTGCAGCACGCCGAGTGGCAACGCATCCTGCGAACTGGGCTGAAGCCTCGTCAGCAAGAGCTGATCGAGTGGGACCAGCGGACGCGGCTCTTTCGGGCCTTCGAGGCGACCGTCATCCCTGGCCTACTGCAAACTGCGGAGTACGCTCGGTTCCGCTTTGCTGAGAGCATCCGCCGGCTGAAACTGCCGAACGACATCAACGAGGCGGTAGCCGCGCGAGTACAGCGGCAAGAGATTCTGTACCGGCCCGATAAGCGATTCCATTTCGTGCTGACCGAGGCGGCGCTACGGTTCCGGCTGTGCCCACCAGAGGTCATGCTCGGACAGCTAGACCGACTGGTTTCGCTCACGTCCCTGCCGAACGTGAAGCTCGGGATCATCGGGTTCGAGACCCAGTACGCCACCTCGCCGTGGCATGGCTTCTGGATGTACGACAACGAGCGCGTGCTTGTCGAGACCTTCAGTGCAGCGCTCGA
>NZ_CAUVXO010000106.1:11009-11542 GCF_963555865.1 Protofrankia sp. Cr1 | reverse complement strand
TCTGCGGCAACCGCAGGAGATCGAGCTGTACGGCAACGCCTTCGAGCAGCTGACTGCCGTTGCCAGCTACGGCCGGAGCGCGCGGGCGATCATCAATCGAGTGATCGACGGTCTTGCCCCAGAAGCGCCGGAGGATGGCGAGTAATTTCCATGGCGCTCACTCGTTCGTGGCATTGCTAGAAATACCAAGAAACTTTCTATTCACTCGCCGTTTTTGGTTCTACGCTCCCAATCGGACGCCGAACCGCGTCCGCCCACAAGGGACTTGGGAGAGAACCAAGTGACTGTTCGTGTTTTTCTGCTCAGCAGGGAACAGATCGACCAACTGCCCGAGCGGGCGCGTGAGGTCGTGGAGTACCGCAAGAGCGGACTCAGCCTTAACCACATCCAGGGGTGCCCGCTGGACTGCGCGTACTGCATCCGACACACCTACGGCCTGTGGGATCAGCGGGTGCCGCGTGCGCTCATGTCCGACGCTCAGGCCGTCGAAGAGCTGGTCAACCACCGCTACTTCCAGCCGCACGTGACCCCCG
>NZ_CAUVXO010000106.1:2971-10650 GCF_963555865.1 Protofrankia sp. Cr1 | reverse complement strand
TGCAGGTGTTCAACAGGGCGACCGACCCGTTCCTCCCGGTCGTCCGGCCGCACACCTTCGCCGTGCTGGAAGATCTGGATGAGCGCGGGCTGACGAATCACGTCCTGGTCATCACCAGGCACAGCATGAAGCCCGAGGACGTTGAGCGGCTGAACCAGCTCAAGCACGTCAAGGTGACGTTGCTGTTCACCTTCTCGGGCATCGACAACAAGGAGATCGAGCCCTACCCGTCTTCGGTGGCTGCCGAGTCCTTGAAGCTCATGAGCGCACCGAAGCGCCGAAAGTACCGCACCATCCTCTACTGGCGCCCGCTGGTGCCTGGTCTCAACGACTCAGACGAACACCTTGACGCCGCCTACGGGCTGGCCCAGAGTGCCGACGCCACGGTGTTCACGGGACTCTTCTACCGTGATCAGATCGCGGACTACTACAAGGCCAACGATCTGCCCGAGCCGTACGAGGACACCGCACGCCGGAAGATCGTGCCTGAGACGTTGGAGCAGCGCGTCTTGGCCGCGTTCGACAACTCCACGCCGTTGTTCCGCAAGACCAGTTGCGCGGTCGCCTACGCGCACGGCCTCCCCGACTACAACGGGCACTACGGCATCGGGCGGGAGGTGTGCGACATCTGTCCGCTCAGTCAGCTCGAACTCTGCGCCACCGCGCACCGCGTGCCGTCACCCGGCCGGTTGCGGGAGGTCGCCGCTGGCCTGCCCGAGGCGCGTGGTCTGGTGGTCGTGGACATCACCGACCGCGCGGCCGTGGTGTCCGGGCTGGAAACGGAACAGCCGCGCTACTACCTGCAACACGCGCTTGGCTTCCAGGTGCACGACGTGCGACACCCGCACCGCGAGCATCGGCATGGTCGAGCCGACATCGGATGGAAGGAACGTGAACAAGGTGACTGACTGGACGAGCCTCAACTACGTGGTCGTGGACGTGGAGGGCAACGGCCAGCAGCCGCCCGACTTGGTGGAGCTGGCCGCCGTCCCGATCGTCGGCGGGGTCATCGGAGAACCGATGAGCTGGTTGGTCAAGCCGGCGTCGCCGATCAAGCACTTCGCCACCCGTATTCACGGCCTGACGAACAAGGACGTGGCCGGCTGCCCGCCCTTCGAGGCGGTCAAGGTCGATGTCCTCATGGCGTTGAGCCACCCGGCGATCGTGGCGCACAACGCGCACGTGGACGTCGGCGTCCTTCAGCGCAAGATGACTGGCTGGGAGCCGCCGGAGGTGTTCGACACGCTGAAGCTGGCGCGCCGGTTGGTGCCGGGGATGGACGGCTACCGGCTCGGTCGTCTGGTCGAGTCGTTCAACCTGGCCGAGGGCCTAGCGGACGACATCTCGCCGCACCGCGCCACCTATGACGCACTGGTGGCGGCCCGGCTGTTCGTGCTGCTCGCCGACAAGGCGCGGAGCGTGGAGGAACTGCGCGGCGAGTCACCAGTAGGGGGCGAGGATGAAACTCCGGCCCTTTTCTGACCATGAGCGCGGGTTGTTCGTCTCGGTCGACGGGCCGAGCGGAGCGGAGCGGGCAAGAGCACCATCGTTCGCCACCTGGCGCAGCTCCTCGTTGCCGCTGGCGAAGACGTCCACGTGACGGCCGAGCCGTCCACCGGCCCCATCGGCACGCTCTGCCGCGAGTTGACCGAGACGACTACTGGTCACACCCTGGCCTGCTTGTACGCGGCGGATCGCTACCACCATCTTGAGGCTGAAGTCCGACCCAACACCGAGGCCGGCCGGACCGTCATCTCTGACCGCTACATCCCGTCAGGTCTGGTGATGCAGCGCTTCGACGGCATCGACCCGTCGTTCCTCTGGCACGTCAACGCCGAAGCTGATCGGCCCGACCTCGCCGTGATCCTCGAAGCTGACCCAGAGGTCATCTCGGAGCGACTGAGTGAACGCGGGCCGCATAACCGCTTCCAGCTCTCGCCCGGCAGCAGCCACGCCGAGGTCCACTTCTACCGGCAGGCAACCGAGCGGTTGATCCAAGCGGGCTTCGACGTGCTGCGGGTGGACGTGAACCGCCAACCTCCCGAGCAGTCCGCGGCGCTCATCCGCGACCGGCTAATGACATTCTTCGCACCTGCGACGGGGTGAGCGGACACGGTCGAGACGATCATGGAAGCGGAACACAACCTCGCGTTCTGACGCGCACCCCTGAACCGGCAGGACTGGCGACGGTGGTTCCTCCCGTCGTCGGTCCTGCCAACCATTCCCGGAGACCAACCATGAAGCCCTTGATGTACGGCTACCTGCGGATAGAAGACGAAGTATCAGACGATGAGATCACGAGCGCCGAGCGGCAGATGAAGCACTTCGCTGAGGTCGAAGGCTTCTGCTACGCCACCACGTTCTTTGAGTACCAGACAGGTTCGCACGCAGCGTTTGACGCGCTGGGCGAAGAACTGAGGCGTGCCGAGGCGCGGCACGTGATCGTGCCGTCCATACCCGAACCGCGGACGATGACTGAGCGGCCCCGTCCCAAGGCGATGGCTGACCTCACCTTGGCGGCCACGTCCACGGCGGCGAATGTCGGCACGATGTTCCACTGGATCATCTGCTCACGCAGTGTCACCCCCCGTTGTCTGCTGGGCGCCCGAAAGCCCCGAGGCTAGGAGGCGGGTGCTTCCAAGCCCGGCATGAGTTCTTCCACCAGGCCCTCGCGGCCGCCGAGTACGGTGCGCAGGACGAGGTAGTCGGATCCCTTGTAACCGCGGTGGTCGTAGGGCCCGAAGCCCAACACCGTGCCCGGGGCTCCCATCGTCGCCGGCACCATCCGGACCTTCTCCAGTCCCTTCGCAAGGCCCTCGGGGGTGACCGGGCGTGCGCGGGCGATACCTTCGGCGAGCACCCGGCCCATGTCATACATGTGCGCCGGGTAGCAGCCGTAGGGCTTCGCACCCCCGAAACGTGCGACATAGCGGTCCTGGAAGCCCTGGAAGACCGTGTTGCCCTCGTGCAGAAGATCGACCCCGACCCAGCCCTCGAGCAGCTCCGCAGGCGCGGGGAGGTTCATCAGCGCCGGGCTGCCGAGCTCCTGGTCCAGGCCGCTGCACAGCACCCAGGTGGTGATCGTGACTCGGGGGACGTCCCAGCCCTCGCTGATCTGGCGGGCCATCTGTGACAGGACGGCGTAGAAGGACAGTCCGTATCCCAGGTGGGCGACGCTCTGTGCACCCGACGCGCGGACTGCCCGCAGCGCGGTGTCCATCTCGCCGTCGGTGACCCGCGGCGACACGATCTGATCGCTGGTGACCTGTAGGCCGAGGGTGCGGGCGTGGAGGCGGAACCAGTCGTAGTACTCGTCGCCGATCGGGTTGTCCTCACGGACCACTCCGACCCGCGTCACACCGCGGCGGAGAAGGTGACGCGCGATGTGGAAGGTCTCATCGGCGAAGGTGCCGTTGGGCGTCTGGAAGCAGAAGTCCCCGGCGAACTTCGTCGTCGCGCAGTAGGAGATGACCGGGACGCGCGTCCGCTCGATCTCGTCCCGCAGGATGCGAGTCAGGTCGGTGATGAACGGACCGACGACCCCGAGGACCTTCTCCTTGTGAACCAGGTCCCGCCACGCGCGGACGACGTCGGCGGCACGGCCGTCCGGCGGGCCTTCGACCTCGCGGAAGACCAGTTCGACCTCGCGGTCGAGGAGCCCTGATTCGAAGGCCTCGGCGAACGCGAGGCGCAGGCCGTCGTACCACTTCTCGACCGGTGCCCACAGCGCCCAGTCCTGCAGCACGCCGATGCGAAAGGGCGTGCGATCGCCGACCAGGCTGTAACGGGTGCCGGCACCGGACAGGGCGTGGTTCGCACCGTCGACGTTCGCACCGTCGACGTCCGCAGCGTCGACGCCCGCAGCGTCGACGCCCAGTGGCGAGGTCGCCAGCAGGTCTGCCCACGTCACGTCGACCAGCTGCTCGATACCGTCGGCGATGGTGCGCAGGACGATGTAGTCGCCCTTGTAGCCACGGTGGTCGTGCGGTCCGAAGCTGATGACGGTGCCCGGTCCACCGATGCACGCCGGCACCATGCGGGTGCGCTCGAGGGCGTCGGTGAGCCCCTGGGCCGACGGGGGCCGCATCCGGCCCAGTGCGTCCGCGACGACGAAGCCGTGGTCGAAGCCGAGAGCCGCGTAGGCGTGGAAGGGTCTGCGACCGAAGCGCTTCTCGAAACGGGACAGGACATCCTGGAAGTGCCGGTTACCCTCGTGGATCTGGTCGAGCCCGATCCAGCCGTCGAAGTCCGCGATGAGCGCGGCCTGGTCGTAGTCACCCGCGCCCCCGAACGCGGTGATGGCGACCCACGTGGTGTTCTGCACCTTCACGGGGTTCCAGCCGAGCTCGTCGCCGACCGCCTTGACCGCGGCGCGGACGGGGATCAGCGCGCCGTAGGCGGACAGGACCAGGACGCACTCGGCGCCTGTTTCGTGAGCTGCCCGCAGAACGGGCTCGACCGGCTCATAGGTGTTGAACAGTCCGACGACGTGGTCGGTGACAAGGGTGAGGCCGTAGCGCCTGGCCGCGGCGCGGAAAGCGGCACCGTACTCCTCGCCGATGATCCCGTCCTCGCGGAACAACGCGACGCGGGTGATTGCCTGGGACGCGAGGTAGCCGGCGAGCAGTACCGCCTCGTCCGGGAATCCGCCGTTCTGCAGCGCGAAGGCGTAGGGGCCGGCCCAGTCGAAGGTGGCACAGAAGCTGATCGTCGGCACGCCGGTGCGGTTGACCTCGTCGACGAGGGCCAGGTTGGCCTCGGTGACCACGGGTCCGATGACGGCGAGGCAGTCCTCGTCGTGGACGAGCTCTCGCCAGGCGTCGACGACGACGGAGCTGGTACCCCGCATCGGTCCCTGGACCTCGCGGATGACGAGCTCGATCGCGCGGTCGACGTCGCCGCGCTCCTCCGCCTCGGCGAAGGCGAGCCGGATGCCGTCGTAGAAGTCCTGGATGAGGTTGGTGCCCCCGGCGAACTCCATGCAGACGCCCACCTTGTGGGGAGCACGCGGGCGCCTTGTCAACAGCTCCTGAGAAGCTTTTTCCTTCGCCACCATGCTGAGGTCTCCATCCCCGTGGCAACTGCCGACTGCTGACTGCCGTATCTCTCGACGGACCTGGTGACCTGGATCGGTCAGCGGGTGATGCCGATGCGCGCCAAGCCGAAGCACTCGATGGCGTTGCCCCGCAGCAGCGCCCAGGTCTCGTGTTCGGTGAGCCGGGCGGCGGTGACGATTTTCTCGGCGGTCTCGCGCGAGTGGGGAAACGTGGAGTCCGAATGCGGGTAGTCGGTCTCGAACATGATCTGGCCCATGCCGACGACGTCACGGCTCGCGAGGCCGTGCATGTCGTCGAAGATGCAGCCGTAGACCCGACCGGCGATGTAGGAGCTCGGCGGCTCGGGCAGCGCGTCCCGGAGCTTGTTGCCGTAGTAGTGGCTGCGCTCCCACACGGAGTCCAGTCGCTCAATCATGAACGGCATCCAGCCGACCTGACCCTCGGAAAGCGCAATCTTGATATTGGGGTGACGCACGAGGACACCCGAGCACAACCAGTCCACGAACGCGTGCACGGAATTCTCAGCGGTCAACGCCATACCGGCCTCCAACGGCGCGTCGGGCGCCGTCAGCGCCATCTGTGACGACGATCCGATGTGCATGTTGATCACAGTGTCGGTTGCGTCGCACGCACGGAAGAACGGCTCCCAGTGCGAGCCGTAAATGCTGGGGAGCCCCAACGGGACCGGGCTTTCGGAGAAGGCGACCGCATGCGAACCATTCCCGGCGCAGCGAAAGATCTCGGCGGCGGCGAGTTCGGGATCCCACAGCGGGATCAGGGTGCACGGGATGAGCCGGCCGTAGGCGGCGCCGCCGGACCAGTCGTCGATCATCCAGTCGTTGTAGGCCTGGACGCAGAGCAGCGCAAGCTCCTTGTCTTCCCGCTCCAGAAACGTCTGGCCACAGAAACGGGAGAAGCTGGGGAACGAGAGGCTGGCCTCGGTGTGGTTGTGGTCCATCGCCTCCAGCCGAGCATCCTGCTGCCAGCAGCCTGGGACGATGTCGTCGTAGGTCACCGACGCCGCCGACGGCTCGTCGAGGTACCCGACCTGGGCCATCCCACGGGGTAGTGGCCACACCAGATCGTCGTAGCGCCACAGGTCGACGGGACCCGCGTCGGGGTGCGGCTCCTCACTGAACCTCAGGCCCCCGTCGAAGATCATTCGACCATGCCGGCGCTCGAGGCGGGGCCCACGGTCGGCATACCTCGCGGGCAGGCGGTCCGACCAGAGCGTCGGGGGTTCGATTACATGATCGTCTACGCTGATGATCCTGGGGATGTCCATGTGACGCGCTCTCCTGTTCCCGGGCCGCTCAGACGCCGCCGACGCCGATCTTCCAACGGAAGAGCTCCTCGGCGTTGCCGCTGGTCATCGCCTTCGCCTCGGCGGCGGGAACGTCGCAGAGAAGCTCCGCCACCTGCTTCTGGCTGTGCGGCCAGAGCGTGTCGGCATGGGGGTAGTCGCACTCCCAGAGGATCTTCTCGACACCGACGTCGTGCCGGACCTTCACGCCGAACGGCTCTTCGATCATGCACGCCCAGATGTTGCGTTCCCAGACCTGGCTCGGGAGCAGGTCGTCCATGCCCGCCCAGAGGCGGTGCTTGAGAAACTGGCGGTCGGCCCGCTCGATGGCCGACGGGATCCAGCCGATCCCACCCTCGGACAGGGCCAGCTTGATCATGGGGTACCTGCGAGGTACCGGGCTCATCGCGAACGCGACCATCGCCGCACAGGCGTTGACGTTGCCCAGAGCGATCGGAAGGACGAAGGGGCCGTCGTCCGGCGCCGGGTTGGTGAGCTCGCCGCTGGAGCCGATGTGCATGCAGACGACGACCTCGGTCTCCGTGCACGCCTCCCAGACGGGGTTCCAGAAGTCGCTGAACAGTGACGGCAGGCCGAGGGAGACCGTGCCCTCGGGAAAGGACAGGGCGCGGGCGCCCTTGGCGGCGCAGCGTCGAATCTCGGTCGCCATGGCGACCGGATCCCATACCTGGCCGACGATGCAGGGCACGAACATCTCGGGCGCGGCGGCACACCACTCGTCGATGTGGAAGTCGTTGTAGGCCGCAACGCACAGGCTGGCGAGTTCCTTGTCGGCGTAGTTGTTCAGCACCCGGCCACCGAAACCCGCCAGCGTCGGGAAGCAGAGGCTCGCCAGGATGTTGTCCTCGCGCATGTCCTCGGCGCGCGCGCGGGGGTCGTAGCAGCCGGGAATCATGTCGCTGAAACGGACGGGCTCAAGGTTCCATTTCTCCTGCGGTTTGCCCGCCACGGCGTTCAGGCCCATCTGGGGGAACGTCTCGCCCTCCCAGACCCAGTACTCCCGGCCGTCCCGCTCGATGACGTGCGGAGCGTCGTCCGCGTATCTGGCCGGCAGGCGGTCAGTCCAGACCTTCGCATGTTCGATGATGTGGTCGTCGACGCTGAAGAGGTCGAACACGATGCCGCTCCCTCGGGTACTAAACCGGTCCCTGTTTGTAGCACCGGCGGCACGGGGCCGAGGGAGAAGTCGTCGACAACGTCGTTCTCAGCCTGTGGTTGCTAGATCCTCGTGGCGAAGCTGGATCAACACCGATCCTGCGATGATCTGACGGCATCATCGAGGCCGCACCACTCGGTAC
>NZ_CAUVXO010000106.1:0-2534 GCF_963555865.1 Protofrankia sp. Cr1 | reverse complement strand
GGCGACCATCACCTAGGGCCACACTGTCGATGCGGTGCGTGCAGCCACTCACTTCGTGTGGTACCTTGAGGTATATCCCCCTACTCGGTTCGCTGGGTAGGCGCGAGACCCCGCCTAGGCGGGGTCTCTGCATGTCTGCCCCCTTCACCAGGTCTTGGGCTTGTGGATCGTACGTCCCTCAGCGTCGACAAGCTCATCAGGGAACTGGCATGCTGCGACGACGTTGCTCCGAAGCTGGCGGAAGAAGGTCGCCTCGATCTCCCGGCTACGCTTGGCCGTCTGGTGGGGGTTCACGACACCGACCGTGATGCCAAGCTCGTCACGAGCAAGACGGATGGGTTCGGCCAGGTCCGAGTCATTGGTGATGACTACGGCGACCTCACAGTCAGCCCGGCAGGCGTCAAGGATCAGGTAGGTGGCCAGGTTGACATCAGACCCCTTCTCCTCGGTCTTGATGACCTTCACCGTCTGGGGCTTCTCCCCTGGCTTTAGACCCTTGTCATAGAGCGGCATCCGGGGGTAAGAGACCTTGAACTGACCAAGGTGAGTCGAGACTTCAGGAAGGGTGCCCACCGCGCGCAGGTAGGCCGCCTGGCGCTCGGGAAGCCGGAGGTCATCAGGTCGAGCAGTCAGACGGGCAGAAAAGTACCGGATGCGCCGAATATCGTTTTCGGGCAGGAGGCGACGGCAGAGGGCGGAGAGGTCGAGCCACTTGTAACCCGGCCCCTGGCCCTTCATCGCCCCGTAGTACAGGTTGAAGCCATCCACATACACATTGGTCCGTACCATCGTGCACAGACACTAGTCGTCACTCTCCGGGCTTTTTTGCACGACCCCCGCCGGTGGTTGTCACGTCGTCGAAGGTGGGGCCGTCTGGATGTGCCTCGGCAAACTGGCTGTGGCACTGGGCGGCAGGGTCTGCGCGCGGCCGGCCCACGCTCCCGGTCATAGGAGGTCAGCTGCCGGTACACATCTCCCACGCGGACCGGCTGATGGCGTACACGTTGTTGTCCTTCCACGGGCCGACCGTGGCGACCGCCTGGAAGACCATTCCCAGCTTCCGGGCGATCCCGTTCATGCCGGCGTTGCCCTGGTCGGTGACGGTGACGAGTTCGTCCACGCCGAGCATGGTGAACCCGAACGTGAGCGCGGCCCGGATCGCTTCGGTGCCCAGTCCTTCCCGCCAGCGGTCCCGGCGGATGGACACGGCGACCTCGATCCCGGGCCAGCCGTCGGCGTAGTAGGTGCCGGCACGGCCGAGGAACTCGCCGGTGGTCTTGTCCTCGACCGCCCACATGCCGTGGCCCCGTAGCGCCCACATGCCGATCAGATGGGTGATCAGGCGTTCCGTGCCCTCCCGGCCGAACGTGCCGTTGAGAAAGCGCATGGTCTCCTCGTCTGCGTTCATCGCCGCGTACGGGCCGATGTCGCCCGGCCGCCAGCACCGCAGGACTAACCGGTCCGTGATCACAGTGGGTACGACGATGGATGTGGGCTCGCCGAACGTCAGCGTCATACCGATCCTCCTGGCGGGAGCGCACGGACCTGCTCGCAGTAGTCCCGAACCTCGGACACCTCATGCCACGGCGCCAACCCGGCGGCAACCTCCCGGGCCTTGACCGTGACGCTGAACGTCGGACGGTCCGCAAGGAGTGCGACCGCACGGGCTGCGACCGCCGCCGCCTCATCCGGTGCCGGTCGGGTGCGGGTGGCCAGCGCTATGGCCAGACCGAGCAGCGCGTGTCCCTGGTCTTCGAACCCGAGCCCATGGGTCTGCGTCAACGCGGCACGGGCGATCGGTTCGGCTTCGTCGCCGGCTCCCAGTCGGGCGAGGACCCCGGCCGCGGCCAGCTCGAAGATCTCCCGTCGGTCCGTGGCGTCCTCCCCTCGTCCCTTTCTCGGGTCAGGGAGGCCGATACGACGTGCCTGCCGCTCCTGCCAGGCCTGTCCGCGCAGCGTACGCAGTTCTCCGCCCGCGTCCAGCGCGGTGTCCAACGCGTCGATGCGGCACCTGAGACCGGGGCTCCCCGGACAGTCCGTGTCGTCCGGGGAGCCCCGCCACGAACGCGCGCAGGCCAGGCGTGCCCGCCCCTCCCTCGTCCTAGTGGGCGTGGAGTACTGGCCTGCGCGTGCACCACCACCCACCACAGAAAGGATCAATCATGTCCAAGGATCGCACCCGCAAGCCCACCCTCGACGGCTTCGACCCCGACGCCGTCACCTGGACGACATCGTCCTTCTCCAACGGCGCCGGTGGCATGTGCGTGGAAGCCGGCGCGCACGACGGCGGAGTGGTCGTCCGCGACTCGAAGTCTCCGAACGGGCCCGTGCTGTCGTTCTCCCGCGCCGAGTGGGCTGCGTTCGTCGACGGTGTCGAAAACGGCGAAATGCGCTTCTGACCTGACTGTATCTTTCCCGAGCGCGCCGCCGCTGAACCGGCAATCGACGAAACCGGGCAGACCTGGGTAGCGATGGTTGGTCCCGTGTCAGGTCTGGTTGCGGGATCAGTGTGGTCCAGTCCGACGCCCCTGTCC
>NZ_CAUVXO010000105.1:1552-13871 GCF_963555865.1 Protofrankia sp. Cr1 | reverse complement strand
GGGATCTGCTGCCGACGGTCGTGCGGCTCTCGGATGAGGTCGAGACCGCGGCCGGCCTGCCCGGCGGTGGCCCTGTCGGCGGCGACTCCGCCACCGACTCCGCCACCGACTCCGCCACCGGCACCGGCACCGGCGACTCCGCCACCGGCGGCGGCTGTCAGCTGATCACCGGGTACGAGGGCCGGGCCGGCTGGGTCGCCGCGCGCCGGTCCGAGGTCGGCGAACTGCTGCACGCGGCCGGCGCGGTCGCGTTGGGGCGCGACATCGGGGCCAGCTGGGTGCGTGACCGCTTTCGCGGCCCGTACCTGCGCGATGCCCTGCTGGACGTCGGGATGTTCGCCGAGACGCTGGAGACGGCCGGGTTCTGGTCGACGCTGCCCGGCCTGTACACCGGTGTACGGGACGCGATCGTCGCGGCTCTGGCCGCGCAGGATGCGCCGGGGGTGATCATGTGTCACATCTCGCACGTCTACCCGACCGGCGCGTCGCTGTACTTCACCGTCGTGTGTCCCCAGCCCGGCGAACCGGTGGCGAGCTGGGTGGCGGTGAAGGCCGCAGCCACCCGCGCGGTCCTCGACGCGGGCGGGACCATCACCCACCATCACGCCGTCGGCACCGACCATCAGCCGTGGCTCGCGGCAGAGATCGGTGACATCGGGATGGCTGTCCTGCGCTCGGTCAAGGACACCCTCGACCCGGCCGGAATCCTCAATCCGGGAATTCTCCTACGGTAAGCGCATGCAGCAGCAGCAGGAGGACGAGCGGGCGCTCGTCGTCGTCGGACCGGGGCGGGCCTTCGGCGTCCAGCTCCTGCGCCGGTTTGCCCGGGAGGGCTTCGCGCTCGGCGTGATCGCTCGTTCGGCCGACACGGTCGGGCGGATCGAAGCCGACCTCGCCCGGGAGGATGTCGCGGTCGCCGGCGAAGTTGCCGATGTCACCGAGCCGGGCGCCGTCACCGCGGCGTTGGGTAAACTCGCAGACGGGCTCGGCGGCCTGACCGCCGTCGTCTACAACGCGAAGCTGAGCATCCGGGGCACTGCGCTGTCGGTGTCGGCGGAGACGGTCAACCAGACGTTGGCGGTCAACGTGACCGGCGCTCTCACCGTGGTGCAGGCCGCTGTGGGGTTGCTGGCTGATCGTCCTTCGACATGCGTGCTGCTGACCGCGGCCGGGCTGCGCACCGAACCGGCCGCCGGGCGCTTCGCCCTCGCGATCGGCAAGGCCGGTCTGCTCGCGCTCGGGACGTCGCTTGCGCCGGTGCTGCAGGCGCGTGGAATCCGGCTTCGAACCGTGGTGTTGGAGGCCCGCGTCGCACCTGCCGGCCCGCTCTCGCCGGAGGCGGTGGCCGAGCACTTCTGGAACGTCTATTCGGCCCCGCGCGGATCGGTTTTCCGACTCGTCCCACCGAAAGGGTCCGACCGGGCACCGCAGCTGTTCGGGGAGGTCTGACGCCTGTCTGACCCAAGTCGTGCCAGGACCCGCCGATCGTGCGACCATCCAGACCGTGAGACGTGGACCTGATGACGACTCGGACCGGGGTAGCGGGTCGGAGGACTCGACCCGCCGCCTGCCACCGCCCGCCGGTACCCAGCCGGGCGGTGGAACGCGCAAGGCACAGGTCGTGGGTCCCGTTGGTCCGCCGCCGCCGGCGGATTCGTTCCGTCCGGCCGGTCGACAACCGCGAACCCGCGCCGATCCCGTCCGGCCGGCGAACCCGCCCCTTGCCGACACCCGACGCACCGATTCGTATCCGGCCGGTGCCCATCCAGCCGAGTCCTACCGGGACGAGTCCTACCGGGCCGAGTCGCGCCCGGCGGACCGCGGCCCGGCGTACCCGGGTTACGGGGCCGGTTCCGATTACACGGCGCAGCGCCCGTCAGCCGTGCCACCGGTCGAGCCGGCCGGCGTGATGGCCTCGCCGACCGCTCCGGCTCGCCGGCGGCGTCGACGCAGATGGCCGATCATCACACTGATCGTGCTGTTCGCGTTGCTGGTTGTGGCCGACCGTGCGTCGGTACCGATCGCCGAAAGCCAGATGAAGGCGAAGGCGCAGGCGGCGGTCGCCCAGTCCAGCAAGGATCCGACGGTCGCGCCACCCACGGTGACCGACGTCAGCATCGGCGGCATCCCGTTCCTGACCCAGATCCTGTTCGGTAAGTATGACGACCTGCGGGTGACGGTGACGGGCATCTCCACACCCGGGCCGCGTATCTCGGCGGTGACAGCCCGCCTACAGGGCGTTCACGTACCGTTCGGGGACGCGATCCGCGGCCAGGTGGGGCAGGTCCCGGTGGACAAGGTGACCGCCGATGTGCAGATCAGCTACAGCGATCTCAACACCTATCTGGCGAGCCTGAAGCTCTCGATCGGGAAGGTCCAGGTGGCGCCCGGCAGCGACGGCAAGGTCAAAGTGAATGTGGATGTGTCATTGCCGATCGTGGGTTCGATCATTGGTTCGCAGTCGATCGAAACGGGTTTCACCGTCAAGGACAACAACCTCACGCTGGTTCTACCCGGGGGTCTGGCGCTGCCGGCGATTCCATTGCCGATCGCCGGGTTGCCGTTCAACCTGCGGATCCAGAGTGCCACGGCCGGCAGCAACGGCATCGCGGTGAGGGCGGCGGCCACCGACGTCATCCTTCCCGCCGGGGCCACCGGCTGAGCCGGCGGTCACCCCGTGGATCTCCGCTCCGTTCCCGCGCCGCGTCGCGTCGCGTCGCGTCGAATCAGCGACAGTTCCCGGACCGCCGGGTGGGCGACAGGCAATTATTACTCGTTGGCGGATACTGTCGGACTCGTGGTCGGTCGTCTCCGGACATGACTGATGTGGTCATGACTGCTGTGGACATGTCCGGTACCGACATGGCCGACCCCGCGCAGTCTGCCCCCTGCGTTGTGTCCGTGGTGATTGGTCCACCCGACCTGGATCATGGTCTGTGGACGACGCTACGATTCGGACGACCCGCAAGATCGGACGATCCATGTCGAAGTAGTTCGGCGGGGCATCCGGCCTGTGTCCCGTCCTGAAGGGGGAAACACGTGCAGACGACCCTCAGAGTCGTCAGCGGCGCCATCGTGGCCACCGTGCCTGCCGGCCAGCCGTTCGTCGTCGGGCGTGCCCGCTCGGCCGACTTCGTCATGCCCGACAGTCGGGTGTCCCGTCGGCACCTGCTGATCGAACCGGTCGGCGCGGGCTGGGCCGTGCGGGACATCAGCTCGAACGGAACCTGGCTCGACGGCCAGCGGGTGCAGAGCGTGGACGTGAACGGCGAGATCCGCTTCCGGCTCGGTACCCCGACCGGACCGGAGGTCGTCGTCCTGCCTGAGGTGCCCGCCACCGGCGAGGCTCCCTCCGAGTACGAGGATCCGCATTTCGAGATGCCGACGATGCTGCGCAGCGCCGCCCGCGTCGAGCCCGGACCGCATCTGCCCAGGCAGGCCCCGCGGCGTCCGGATGACGCCGGTGGACCCGATCTTGAGCGTGAGCACGAACGCCAGACGGCCTACCCGCTGCACCCCGGCAGGATGTCCATCGGGCGGTCCCGCGACAACGACATCGTCGTGGGTGACCTGCTGGCTTCCCGCCGGCATGCGGAGCTGTTCGTCGGTCACAGCGGGACCGGTACCGGCGATGTGGAGATCGCCGATCTCGAGTCCGCGAACGGCACGTTCGTCAACGGCAAGCGCATCATCCGTGAGCCGGTACCGCAGGGCGCGGTGATTGCCGTCGGTCACCATGTGTTCCAACTTGTCGGCAACGAGCTCGTCGAGTACATCGACTCCGGGGACGTCAGCTTCGAGGCCGACGGTCTGAACGTGTGGGCCGGCCAGAAACAGCTCATGCACGACATGACCTTCCGGCTGCGTGGGAGCGCGCTGCTGGCGGTGGTCGGGCCGAGTGGCGCGGGCAAGTCCACCCTGCTCAACGCCCTCACCGGGTTCCGCCCGGCGGACAAGGGCGAGGTGCGCTACGCCGGTCGGAACATGTACTCCGAGTACGACGAGCTGCGCCGCCGTATCGGTTACGTGCCCCAGGAGGACCTGCTCCACACCACCCTGACCGTGCGGCGGGCCCTCGAGTTCGGCGCCGAGCTGCGGTTCCCGCCGGACACGACCAAGGAAGAACGCGGCGCCCGGGTGGACGAGGTCCTCGCGGAGCTCGGGCTCACCCAGCACGCCGGCACCCAGGTGGCCAGGCTGTCGGGTGGGCAGCGCAAGCGCACCAGCGTCGCGCTCGAGCTGCTGACCAAACCCACCCTGCTCTACCTGGACGAGCCCACCTCCGGGCTCGACCCGGGCATGGACAAGAACGTCATGGAGTCGCTGCGCAAGCTGGCCGACGACGGCCGTACGGTCGTCGTGGTCACCCACAGCGTGGCTCAGCTGGAACTCTGCGACTACGTCCTGGTACTCGCCCCCGGCGGGTACGTCGCCTACTTCGGCCCGCCGCGCGACGCGCTGTCCTTCTTCGAGAAGAAGGACTACCCGGATGTCTTCCTGATGCTGGAGGCGACGCCGGGGGCGGAGTCGGCGGCCCGGTTCCGCCAGTCGCGCTACTACGTGCCCGCGTCGGTGACCGCGCCGTCGGCCCGCCCGGCGCGCGAAGACCTGCCGAGCATCCGCCAGCAGTCGGTGCTCTCCCAGCTGATCACGTTAAGTCGGCGGACGCTGGCGGTGGTTGCGTCCGACAAGTCCTACCTGCGGCTCATCGTCGTGTTCCCGTTCCTGCTCGGGCTGATCCCGCGGGCGATACCCGGTAGTTTCGACCTCGCCGGGGACGGCTCGCCGAACGCGGACGCCGGCACGATCCTGCTGGTGATGGTGTTGTGCGCCTGCTTCATGGGGATGGCGAACTCGGTCCGTGAGATCGTCAAGGAACGGGCGATCTATCGCCGCGAACGGGCGATCGGGCTGTCCCGGACGGCCTACATCGGCTCGAAGATCCTCGTCCTGGCGCTGATCACAACGTTGCAGGCCATCCCGTTCACCCTGATCGCGCTTGTCGGCAGACAGCCCGCCGAGGGGGTCGCGTTCGGAAACTCCCTGGTCGAATGCTTGATCGCGGTGATCGTGGTGTCGCTGTCCTCGGCCATGCTCGGGCTCGTCATCTCCGCACTGGTCGACAACGCGGACAAGACCATGCCGCTGCTCGTGCTCCTCACCATGGCGCAGCTGGTGTTCAGCGGTGGCATCCTGCCCGTCCACGGCAAGCCCGGCCTGGAGCAGATCAGCCTGATCGCGCCGGCCCGCTGGGGTTTTGCCGGGTTGTCCTCGGTCGGTGATCTCAACCGGATCAGCCTTGCCGGCGCTACCCGCCCAGACGGCAAATTGATCAATAACAAGGTGGTCGTGGACCCGTTCTTCGACCACACATCGTCGGCCTACCTCACCGACATCGCCGCCGGCGTGGGGATCGGCGTGATCTGCGTCATCGCCACCGCCTTCCTGATCCGCCGGATGGACCCGAAGACCGCCAAGCGCAAGCCGGCGTAGCCGCGACTGCCGCCCCCCGCGCTCAGCCGGACTGCCAGCGGGGGGTGGCGTTCAGACCGTTGAACGGGGTCAGCCGCTGCGCGTGGGTGTCGTCGAGGCGGTTCGCGTCCGTCACGTAGATCTCGCGGTTGGTGGCGCCGTCGCGCTGGCTGGTGAAGGCGATCCGCTTGTCGTCCCCGGCGGCGAACGACGGGTCCTGGTCCTGGCCGACGGCATTGGTCAGCTGTGTGGCCGTGCCGCCGGCGGCGTCCATGACGAAGATGTCCATCTCAGCGAGGTTCGTACCGGCACTGCGGCGGAAGGCGATCCTCTTGCCGTCCGGTGACCAGCACGGGTCGGCGTCGAGACCGTCCCTACCGTCGGTGAGTGCGACGGGCTGGGCGTCGGTGTTGAACGCGTCGACGGTGAACAGCTTGCCGCCGTTGCTCCCGTTCTCGCTGACGAAGTAGACGATCCGGTTGTCCGTCGGTGACCAGGACGGGTCGGTGGCCCCGGCGGGTACGGGTAGTTGCCGGACGCTCGACCCGTCCATCGCGATGACGTAGAGGCCGGTTGAGCCGTCGTTCGGGCCGCGGTTGGCCCTGATCACGACGAACCTCCCGGTCGGGTCGACCGACGCCCGGGCATCCGGCGCGAGCTGGACGTCCAGCGCTGGGCCGGCGGTGAAAAGGGAGACCGGCAGGCCGCTGCCGTCGGCGGCGATCGCCTTGAGGCTGGGGGAGGAGTCACCCACCGTGTAGAGGACGGTCTTGCGTTTGGGCCCGACGATCACCGGGAGCGTGTCCGGATCCGTATCGTGGGTCAGCTTTCGCGGCGATCCCACCAGGCCGTTCGGGCCGACCTGCGCGCTGAAGACGTCCTTCTTGCCGTCCTGCTCGCTGGAGTAGACCAGCGTGTCGTCGCCGAGCGCGACAGCGGCCTTCGGCAGGATGTCGGTGACCTTCGCCTGGTTGTCGCCCGGGTCGGAGCCGGGGGCCAGCGCCAGCACCGCCCCGGCCACCGCCGCCACCGCGACCCCGCTGCCCGCGACGACCAGCGCCGTCCGGCGGCGGGGCCGCGGCAGCGGGCTGTCGCCCCGAACGGTGGCCGGCGTGGACGTCCCACGGGTGCCGCGCGTTGCAATGCCACCGGACGCGCCACCGGACGCGCCACCGGACGCGCCGCCGGGCGCGGGTAGCTGCCAGTCGCGTAACACCTGGGTGACCGTTGCCTCGGGGTCGACCTGCTCTGTCGACAGCGGCTCGCCGAGCAGGCGCAGCATCAGCTGCTGCGCGCTCGGTCGGGCTGCGGGAGTCTTGACCATCGCGCTCGCGACGATCTCGCGCAGGGGGCTGTCCAGCCCGTCCAGGCGGGGCTCCTCGCTCACCGCACGGTAGAGCAGAACCTGCGCGCTGCCTTCGCCGAAGGGGTAGCGGCCGGTCGCGGCAAAGGTGATGAGCCCGCCCCAGGCGAAGATGTCCACCGCCGGGGTGACCGGCTCGCCCTGGATCTGTTCGGGTGCCATGAAGGCGGGGGTGCCGAGCTGCTGGAGGTCCCCGGTGAGGTCGCTGACGGCGTCCAGCGCGCGGGCGATCCCGAAGTCGATGACGCGGGGCCCGAAGGGGGAGAGCACCACGTTGGAGGGCTTGAGGTCCCGGTGCACGATGCCGGCGCTGTGGATCGCGGTCAGGGCCGCGGCAACGCCGACCGCGAGTTGCTCAAGGTTCGCCGCCGACAGCGGGCCGCTCTCGGTCACGAACTTCGCCAGTGTCCGGCCCTCGATGAACTCGGTGACCAGATACGGTTGTTCGGCATCCGGTGCCGCGTCGAGTACCTCGGCGGTGCACACCCGGGCGACCCGGCGGGCCGTTTCGGCTTCCAGCCGGAAACGCGACCGGAACTCGTGGTCGTCGGCCACGTCGGCCCGGATCACCTTGATGGCGACCAGCCGGCCGGTTTCGGTGCGCCCGAGATAGACGGTTCCCATTCCGCCCTGGCCGAGCGTGCCCAGCAGGGTGTAAGCACCGAGCTGGGCGGGGTCGTTCGGACCCAGCGGGGCCATCTGTGCGTTCAGAGCCGCATCCGGCGCCGTCATTGTCGACCTACCCCCAGACCGCGTGCCATTCGCAACGTCCGCTCAGACCGGCCGGACAGGTCTTCAAGGTACTCCCGCGGTCGTCTCGCTGACTCCCGGCTTTCCCATCGGATCAGGCATGACATGCTCCTGGTATGGCGCGGTCGCGACGGTTGTCTTCGGTAAGCGCTTCTGTGTTTGTTGGTGTGGTGGCCGCTTTTCTGTTAGCGGTGGGTTGTGGTAATGCGAGTTCGCCGGTGTCGCCTGCGTCGGCGGCGGCGTCAAGCGCCGGTTCGGGTGGGTCACCCACAGCTGCGCCACCGGCGACCGACCCCACCGCGCCGGTGTGGGGCTTTGTCCGCTCGGACGAGGCTGCGCCGCCCCTTGACGTCGCGCGGACACCCGCGCCCTTTGTTCAGGCCGGCAGCTGGCAGTCCGCGGCGGGCGACAGTGGTGCGGCGGGCGGCAGTGGTGCGGCGGCGACGGTGGTCCGGCGGGATGTCGGTCGCTACAGCGTGACGTTCCCGGGGATCGGCGTACCCGGCGGTCGCGGTGTCGCGGTGGCGTCCGCGGTCGGCGACCAGCCCGTGAGCTGCCACACCGAGCGGTGGGTACGGTCGGGTTCGGCCGAGGATGTGACCCTGTCCTGCCGGTCGCCGGCCGGGGACTACGCCGACTCGCGGTTCACCGCGTTGTTCACCTTCGCGCCGGCGTCCTATCGTGCGTCGTCGACCTTCTCCGACACGTACTTCCGCGGGCAGGGGGTGAGCCCGACCCCCACCGGGGCGTCGGTGTCGGTCCCGCCGCCCTATACCTACTTTCGCGACGACGCTCCCGGCCAGGCGTCGACCCCGGCGGGCGACCACTACGACGCCGCCGGCCCGGCCGCGTCCATCTCGATCAACCGGATCGGGGTCGGGCACTACTCGATCGATCTGGTCGGTCCGACCTATTCCGCCCGGGAGGGCAACAACCTCCAGGTCAACGCGATCGGCTCCACCCCGGCCGGTTGCAACCCGCTCGGCCGGGACGAGAAGGCCGACCGGCAGACCATCTTCGTCGGTTGCGCCGTGGGCGAGACCTGGACCGACACCCCGTTCGTCCTCATCTACACCAATCAGCACGCGATGATCGGGGCGGACAACGTGCCGTTCGGGCATGCTTTCACCGGCCAGGAGGTCGCCGGCTCAGGGAAGATCGTGCAGCCGCCCCTGGGCAGGACGGTGGAGGTGTGGGACCGGTACACCGCCAACAGCGCCGGCAAGGCGAACACCGTCCGTCACCTCTCGGCCGGTGCGTATGAGGTGACCTTCCCGGCGGCCGGCCGCACCCCGGACACCGTCGAGGTCATCCCCTACGGTGAGCCGACCCACCGGTGCGCGATCGGTGGCTGGAGTTCACCGCGCGGCACCACCGCCGGCGACGTGACGGTCTCGGTCTTCTGCGTGGACCCGGCCGGCACCCGGTCCGACACCCAGTTCAGCCTCGCCTATGTCAGCGCCGCGGTCCTGACGTCCTGACGCCTGCCCGCCCAGCGCTGTGCCGGCGCTGAGCTGTGCCGGCGCTACGCCGTGGTGGAGGCGCTGGGCAGCTCCCCCCGTGGGCTGCCCGGTCTCGCCCCCACCCGGCGGACCTGCGAGTCAGATCAAACTGGATGCAGGCGCGTCACACATCGTCATTCGCTGGGATTCAGGCATGCGTTCGCCATGGATTTCATCCGGTACGGCCCGCTGGTGCCCCACCGGCCACGGGGTGGCGTGACAGGTCCGCGAACTCGGCGATCAGTTCGTAGGAACGCAGCCGGTCGGCATGCGGGTTGACGTTCGTCGTAATCATGATCTCATCCGCGTCCGTCGCGTCGATGAGCGCGTCCAGGTCGACCCGGACGGTCTCGGGCGACCCGACGATGTGGGACGCCGTCGCGCTGTCGGCTGCGGCGCGTTCGGCCGGCGTCCAGGGATACGCATGGGCCTGCGCGGGGGTGGGAAACACGCCCGGCTGCCCGTGCCGCAGCCGCAACATCGCCAGTTTGGTCGGCCCGGCAAGCCACTGCGCGGCCGTGTCGGTTTCCGCGCACAGGACAGCAGCGGCAACCATCGCGTAGGGCCGGTCCCGGCCCGGCGACGGGCGGAACGTCGACCGGTACAGATCAAGTGCCGGACGTGTGTTGGCCGAGCTGAAGTGGTGAGCGAAGGCGAACGGCAGGCCGAGAATCCCGGCGGCCTGGGCGCTGTAGCCGCTGGAGCCGAGCAACCAGATCGGCGGCATGTCGCTGTGCGGAACGGCGGTCACCGCCCGCAGTGGATGATCGGGGGGGAAGGTGTCGCCGAGGAAGGCGACGAGCTCGGCGAGCTGGGCGGGGAAGTCATCGGCGGACAGCGGGCCGGTCGAGCGCCGCAGCGCTCGGGCAGTTGCCGCGTCCGTTCCAGGTGCCCGTCCGATGCCGAGGTCGACCCGTCCCGGAAACAGTGCTCCGAGGGTCCCGAACTGCTCGGCGATCACGAGCGGTGCATGGTTGGGCAACATGATTCCGCCCGAGCCGATCCGAATGCCGCTCGTCGCGGCCCCGACCTGTCCGATCAGGATGGAGGTCGCGGAGCTCGCGATCCCAGGCATGCCGTGGTGTTCGGCGATCCAGTACCGGGTGTAGCCAAGCCGTTCGGCGTGGCGTGCCAGGTCAAGGGTATTGCGCACCGCATGGGTGGGCGTTGAACCTGATGCGACCGGCACCAGGTCGAGGACGGACAGGGGTACGGCGCGGTTGAGGCTCACCTCAAAGGACAACCGCCGGCATCCACGAGGAACTTCCCGGCTCTCGTCCCGTGCAACGTCTCCGGCGATCTGACCGCAGCACGATGCGACGGCCGGGAACCCGGTACTGTAGTGAGGTGCCGGCCGTGACATGGCCCCCGGGCTCACCCCATTGTCGCTGCGAGCGACCACGCGCCGAGAGGCGACCTGCGCGGCCGGCACCTTCGTACCTGGGCGCGCGTTCATGCGAACCCGTTCACTCGGACCCGTTCACTCGAACCGCAAGATGTCGTCGACCGACCGGCGGGGTGTCGCCTCCAACGGCTCGGCGTCCGGCAGCGGGTAGCCGACCCTGATGATCATCTGGATGTGCCCGAGGCCACCGATCGAATGCCGCAGTAGCTCCCGGGTCGCCTCGAGATCAACGGCCTGACCCAGCGGAGACGTGGCGATACCCCGCGCGGTCGCGGTCAGCAGAACCCGTTCCATGGCCTGGCCGGCTCGCAGGCGATCGGCCGGCGTGTCGCTGTCGGTGCCGATCAGGACCACCATGGGACGTTCCACGTCAGTCTGGTGTAGTGCCAGGCCGGGTTCACCGACCACATTGAAGTCACGGATCGTGAATTCGGACTGCCGCGGCTGATCTGAGCTGATCACCACATCACGGGGTATGCCGTCGACCGCATCCGCGGTGGTTCGGCTCCAAGCCGTAAGTTCCGCCCGATAGGCCGGGTCGTGGTTCTCCAACCAGTCGGCGCGGGCGATCAGCACGCTCGTGTCGATGCGCAGGTCAGCGTCGTCCAGGGACACCAGCCACCCAGCCTCCACCTCGGCCGCCCGCCGCAGCGCCCGCAGAGCCTCCGGCTCCAGGGTGCGCGGGTCGAAGGGCCTGCGGTCGGTGCGCCGATGGCGGGTTGCCGCGAGCAGCATGTCGTTGTCGGGATCAGCGGGTTGGGCGCTCGTGGCGGGGCTGATGTGGATCGTGGCCAACGGTCCGGCGTCAAGGTCGTCACGGGTCGCCGGGAAGATCGTCACGGTTGGGATGAGCCCGGCGGCGCGGATGGCGAGGCGGGCGTGCAGGAGCGCCGCGCCGCAGCTCAGCAGGAGTTGACGACCATCTGGGTCGGCGACGTCGAGCCGGCGGGAGAGATCGGCCAGGAGGTCCAAGCCGGTGGCGCTCACTCGCCAACGCCACGGCTGGGTGTTGTGGATTGACGGGGCCAGACCCGCTGTCTCGACGACCGTGCGGGCGAGGTCCTTCGACAGAGTGTCGCTGCTAGTCACCTACACGACGGTAGGCCCTTCGGTCTGTCATGTCCTGTTGCCTGCGATCCATGGTCGCTAAGGCCCCCTCGGCGGGTATCGTCGGTTCGGTGGAGCCTGTCCGCGTATTCGTTCTCGATGACCACGAGATCGTCCGGCGCGGGATGCGCGAGCTACTGGAAAGCCAGGGCGACATCAAGGTCGTGGGGGAGGCCGGCCTGGTGGCCGAGGCCCTGCGGCGCATCCCGGCGCTACGTCCTGACGTCGCCATACTCGACGCGCGCCTGCCCGACGGCAGCGGCATCGATGTGTGTCGTGACATCCGCTCCGGTACACCGGAGGTCCCTTGCCTGATCCTGACATCCCACGACGACGACGAAGCTCTCTTTGCCGCGATCATGGCCGGCGCCGCCGGCTATGTGCTCAAGCAGATCAGAGGTAACGATCTTATCGGCGCGGTCCGGACAGTGGCGTCCGGCCAGTCCATGCTCGATCCCGCGGTCACCCAGCGGGTGCTGACCCGGTTGCGCGACGGCGCGCCCGAAGACCGCATGCTCTCGGCCCTCAGCGAGCGGGAGCGTCAGATCCTCGGCCTGATCGCCGAGGGGCTGACCAACCGCCAGATCGCCAGCCGGATTCATCTCGCTGAGAAAACAGTCAAGAACAACGTGTCCTCCATCCTGGAGAAACTCGGTCTGACCAGCAGGACGCAGGCGGCGGTGTTCGCCACCAAGATTTCCGGCTGACGGATTTCCCGCC
>NZ_CAUVXO010000105.1:0-963 GCF_963555865.1 Protofrankia sp. Cr1 | reverse complement strand
ACTGACGGGCCCGTGCGGGCGGGACTTTCGGTCCCGCGGTCTACCCGAATCGCTCTCGTTCGCGTCGCCAGGCGCTGCGAGGGTGAACAGGGTGGAGACGACATCCGATATCGTGGTGGGAATCGATGCGTCCGCGGATGCCGAGTTGGCCCTGCGCTGGACTTTGGTGCACGCAGCGTTGACCGGCGCGCGGATACGAGCGGTGCTCGCCTGGGGTCCGGGCGGGCGTCCACGTGTTGTGGACGACATTTCGCCGTCGATCGGCGTCGACGACCTCGAGCGTGCGGCAATGCAGGTGCTGCATGACGCGGTCCGGCGGACGCATCCCTGTGACCTCGGTGTCGATGTCGTGGAAAGGACGGTTTACGACGCGCCGTCGGACGCCCTCGTCGAGGAGTCCCGGGACGCGTTGATGCTCGTTGTCGGCGCACGCGGGCTCGCCCGGATGCGCCGGACGTTCGTCGGTTCGGTCAGTGCGCGATGCGTGCAGGAAGCCCCCGTTCCGGTGGTGGTCGTACGCGGTCCGGCTCCACCGCAGCCGGACCGTCGCCCGATTCTTGTCGGCGTCGACGGCTCGGCGCCGTCCCTGACGGCACTGCGCTGGGCTGCGGTCGAGGCGAGCCTACGCCACGTTCCGTTGCTGGTATCGCACTGCTGGCAACCCCAACCGCCGCCGAATGCCGCCGGCCTTCCCTTGTTCGACGAGGCGGAGCTGGAAAAGGCTGCCGGCATCACCCTTGACACCGCTGTTGAACAAGGGCTTGCACGCAATCCTGACATTGCCGTCGAGGCCACCCTGGTGGCCGCTGCGGCAGCGTACGGCCTGATCGTGGCCGCCCGTGCGGCCCAGTTGCTGGTGGTCGGTGCCCGCGGCCACGGCGGGTTCGGCGGTCTGCTGCTCGGGTCCGTCGGCCACCAGGTTGTGACGCACGCTCCGTGCCCGGTCGCTGTTATCCGCTAGGG
>NZ_CAUVXO010000104.1:11664-14887 GCF_963555865.1 Protofrankia sp. Cr1 | reverse complement strand
CCTGACCCGTCCCCGGCTGGTCGGTCGATACCCACAACCAGGGTGCCTCCCTCCACCGTCTCGCCGTGCACGCACCCCAGCTCCGCTTCTTGATCCACACCCCTACTGCCAGTGCGCTCCTAACGATGTGAATCTGATGCTCCTACCACAACACCAGATTCACATCGTTCCCACAGAGCGTGGCCGGACGCTCCCGGCGCCTGAAGGGCGCCGCGGCTGCTCCTGCCGGCGGCACGGTGGTGCTTGACAGAACGTCGCAGCGGGGTAGCGCCCGGGGTGGATGGTCACAGTGCCGGGCGTCACGTGGTGGCCGGCTGCGCGAGCGGGCGGGACTACGCTCATCTTCATGGACGCCGGGTTCAAGCGTGAGATCGAAGCCAAGGTCGCCGGCGGCGAGCGGCTCAGCCGCGCCGACGGCGAGGCCCTCTACGCCAGTGACGAGCTGGCCTGGCTGGGGGAGCTTGCGCACTCCGTCCGCGTCCGCAAGAACGGCGATGCGACGTACTTCAACGTCAACCGGCATCTGAACCTCACCAACGTGTGCGCGGCGTCCTGCGCCTACTGCTCCTTCCAGCGCAAGCCCGGCGAGGCCGAGGCGTACACGATGCGCATCGAGGAGGCGGTGCGGCTGGCCAGGGAGATGGAGCCTGCCGGCATCACCGAGCTGCACATCGTCAACGGCCTGCATCCCACCCTGCCGTGGCGCTACTACCCGCGTTCGCTGCGTGAGCTGTCCACGGCGCTGCCGGGAGTGGCGCTGAAGGCGTTCACCGCCACCGAGATCCACTGGTTCGAGAAGATCAGCGGCCTGCCCGCGGACGAGATCCTGGACGAGCTGATCGACGCCGGTCTGGAGTCGCTGACCGGGGGTGGCGCGGAGATCTTCGACTGGGAGGTCCGCCAGCACATCGTCGGCCACGAAACCCACTGGGAGGACTGGTCGCGTATCCACCGCATCGCGCATTCCAAGGGCCTGCGTACGCCGTGCACCATGCTCTACGGCCACATCGAGCAGCCTCGGCACCGGGTCGACCACGTGCTGCGACTGCGCGAGCTGCAGGACGAGACCGGCGGCTTCGTCGTGTTCATCCCGTTGCGGTTCCAGCACGACGCGGCCGGTGATCCGCGCAACCGACTCATGAACCAGCCGATGGCGACCGGTGCCGAGGCGCTGAAGACGTTCGCGGTGTCCCGGCTGCTGTTCGACAACATCGATCACATCAAGTGCTTCTGGGTGATGCACGGCCTGACCACGGCCCAGCTTGCTCTGAACTTCGGCGCGGACGATCTGGATGGGTCGGTTGTCGAGTACAAGATCACTCATGACGCGGACGGTTTCGGGACGCCCACCACGATGACCCGCGACGACCTGCTCGCCGTGATCAGGGACGCCGGGTTCCGGCCGGTGGAACGCAACACCCGCTACCGGGTGATCCGCGAGTTCGACGGGCCCGACCCTGCTCGCCGGGATCTTCCGCAGCCGATCGGTGCCTAGGGTCCCGCGACATGGAAACAGACCGGCCGGCCGCCTCGGACACCTCGAACACCTTGGACACCCCGGCCGCCTCGGACACTGAGGCGGCGCGGTCGAGCGCGCCTGCGGGCCTGGCCAGACCGAAGGGATCGGCCGGCATCGGCTCGATCTTCACGCTGGCCTTCCTGGTGATTCTGGTCCCGGGCGTGGCCGCATACGCCGTGGCGAGGGTGGCTGGTCTGGCGATCGGCCCGGCCGGTCTGCTCGGCCTGTTGGTGATGTTCATCTGTCTTGGTCTGTATCCGTCTGTGTTGCAACGCCTCGGCTGGGTGCGGCGTCGGACCCGTCGGCCGAGATGAGGTGCCGGACCGGGGTCTGTCGTCCGGTCCGGGGACGAGGGAACGAGGGATCGGGAGGATACCGTGGATCTTCGAAGGCGGACACCTGACGGCGCGGGGCGGTCGCTGCCCGGGTGGCCGTCGCGCCTGCCGCCACCGGCGCCACCCTCCGGCTCGGGCCTGCTCGCCATCAACGCTCGCTACTTCGCATTGCGAGCTGTGATTTTTGGTGCGGTGCTCGCCGTGGTGCTACTACTGGGCGTGAACGGATTCCTGGCATTCGCCGCAGCCTTTGTGCTCAGTGGGCTCGTGAGCTATCCGGTGGCGCTTCGCCAGCGCCGTGCGGTGCTCGGCGCCCTTGAGGAACGACGCGGCTGGCTGCGTTGACCGGTGATCCGTTGACCGGCGAGCCGGCGGGTGGGTCGAGGCTGGTGCGGCCACGGGTCGGCCACATCCAGTTCCTCAACTGCCTTCCGCTCTACTGGGGTCTGGTGCACTCCGGCGCGCTCATGGACGTTGAGCTGACCAAGGACACTCCTGACCGGCTCAACGAGGCACTCGTGCGCGGCGACCTCGACATCGGCCCGATCAGTCTCGTCGAGTACCTGCGGCACGCGGACGATCTTATTGCGCTGCCGAACATCGCGGTCGGCTCCGACGGCCCCGTCCTGTCGGTCGCGCTGATCAGCGCCGTCCCGCTGGAGCGGATCCGCTCGGTCGCGTTGGGTTCCACGTCGCGGACCGGCGTCCTGCTCGCACAGATCCTGCTCGAGGACGAACTGGGGTTGGCCCCGACCTACGCCAGGATGCCGCCGGACCTGCCGCTCATGCTGCGCGAGGCCGACGCCGCCGTCCTGATCGGCGATGTGGCGCTGCGCGCCGTCCACGACGCCGAACGGGCCGGGAGCGCCCATCCGCTCCATGTGGTCGATCTTGGGGCGGCGTGGCGGAACTGGTCAGGGCTGCCGATGGTGTTCGCGGTCTGGGCGGCGCGGCGTGACTTCGCCCAGGCCCACCCGGGTGTGGTCAAGGAGGTTCACGATGCCTTCCGCGGCAGCCTCGACCTCGCGCTACGTCAGCTCGACACGGTGGCCAGGCATGCGGCGCGCTGGGAGGCGTTCGACGCCGCCACCCTGACACGCTATTTCACGACCCTGGACTTCTCCCTGGGAGATCGTCAGCTCGAGGGTCTGATGGCGTTCGCGGGACGGGCCGCGGCGCGCGGGGTCGTCCCGCCGCGGGCCCGCATCGTCTTCGCCGACGTGTAGGGCCGTCGCTCTTACACGGGCGGGCGAAATCTGTGCGAGAGATCCGCGGGCGGACGTGTCCTCGGTGTGGTTGCCGGTGCGAACCGGGCGACCCGGCGTCTGACCATGGCAACGAGTATCGGAGGCGTCGACGAGCCACCCGG
>NZ_CAUVXO010000104.1:9287-11235 GCF_963555865.1 Protofrankia sp. Cr1 | reverse complement strand
CAATCCGAAGGCGTGGCGTGGTGGCCTCGCCCGCGCACTCGTCCGGCGCAGGGAAGGCGGGGGCGGTGTCCGCGCAGTGGACAGCCGTGTCAATCAGCTTGTTCACCGCGAGGGTCCAGGTGCGCAGTCCCTCATGGCCGCTTAGCTCAGTGAAGACGGCCGCCTCCAGGCAACATGTGCTGGCCTTCTCGAACTCATAGTTGTCCAGCAGGGCAATCGCCTGCAGACCCGCAAGATGGCCCGCAATCATGAAAAGGCGGAACTGCTGATGGGGAAGCATTCGGGTTCGAAGGAGAATGTCGGCAGAGCGCTGCTGCTCCTGCACGCGGACGGTGATATCGGCGGGAGTGAGCTGGTCAGCGGATCTGATCAGTTCCGCTACCTGCTGGTCGAGGACGTCCAGCTTTCGGTCGGAGGTCTGATGGTCGAGCAGGTCGCGGATCCTGCGGCGGGATTCGACCTCCGGGTTGGGAGCGTGCTGCATTCGTTCGGAGCGGGCTTCGATCGCGGCCAGCCGAAGTGCCACGAGAGCGCCGTCCGCCGCCAGGGCCGCGTCGACGGCCGCGAGGACCGGTCGTGTGGGTACACCGCGGCTGGGCTGTTCCAGCTGGCTGATGTACTGTCGACTGTAACCAGCGATCTTCGCGAGATCGTCCCGGGAGAGCCCTCGTTCCTCACGTCTGCGACGGATCTCCCGTGGTAGAAGATCCTCCGCGGTGGCCGTGCCGTCACGGACTCGGCTCCGTTGCCGCATCTGCGTCTGCTTCCTTTCGAGAACGCCGGGCAGCAGGAGTTTGCCGACCGACCCGATCGGTGTCACGGTGCCAAACTGGACGTGGCTTACATGCGGGACCTGGCTTACTTACCGGACGTTGCTTCCATGGACGGATCCGAACAAATCGTGTCACCTTTTGTGACCATCTTACGTCATGGTGCACCTATTTTGGCCAGAGTTCGAAGGTCTCTCACCTAAAGATTATTTTTTATTACTCTCGGTGATTTGCGTGCCTCTGTCGCCGTGCCGGCTCGGGTCGCGGTTGTCGGCAGCCGCCGAGTCGAGCGCAGGGCGTCAAGGGGCTCGTCGACACCAACCAGGGTGGTTCGCTCCTCCGCCTGGCGATGCACGCGCCCCGGCCCCGCTCCTTGATCCACACTCCTGTTGCCGGGCGCTCTTAGCTGATCGGTTTTTCTCGGTGTACCCAGGTGTGCGACAGGGGTCATGATCGACACCATTTGGTCGATCGGAGGCCCTGAGTGTGTTGGAAGTTGCCGACAGTTGTTGTCGTTGTTACTTTTGACGCATCAAAGACAATCTACAAACAATCATTCCACATTGCTTCATCCCAGGAGTTGCCGGGGATTACGCGAGCATCGCGGGTTCGCGGATCGCCCGCCACCGGCGTCGGTCCTTAGCGAACGCGGGGGGCTAGCTCTGGAAACCACCCCTAATGACGATGGGCGGGGGTGTCGGCGTGGCGTACAACGTCTGATATGGACGGGGAGTCGGAGCCGCAGGCTGCGGTTCGCGTCGTCGTGGCCGACGATGCGGATGGTGTGCGCGACCTCGTGTGCCTTCTGCTGGAGATGGAACCTGACTTCGTGGTCGTCGGCCAGGCAAGGAACGGGGTCGAAGCGGTTGACGTCGTTTCGCGGACAGACCCTGACCTCGTACTGCTTGATGTTTCGATGCCCGTGCTGGACGGCCTCGCGGCGCTGCCCGGGGTACGTCGCGCCGCGCCGGGCGCCCGCGTCGTCATCTTCACCGGCTTTTCCGAACAGGCTCTCGGCGAGCGGGCGTCGGCGCTGGGCGCGCATGCGCTGATCGAGAAGGGCCTCGCCACCGACAGCCTGGTCGACCGCCTTCGAGACGTGTGCGGCCGTGCCCCGGCCCGGGTTGCCGCAGGCGGCTCCACCCGGCGCTGAACGTCGGGATCTGTGGGTGTCGGGA
>NZ_CAUVXO010000104.1:5989-9095 GCF_963555865.1 Protofrankia sp. Cr1 | reverse complement strand
CTGTCGGGACCTGTGAATGGCGGGAGGCCGACCGTCCGAAATCATGTGGTTCAGGCGCATGGCGATCGCTGCTTGTAGACACTCGGTAGTTTTGTGTTGATTCAGAGCATGACCGCTGCCTTATGGGCGCCCGATGTGGAAACATAGGGCTGTGACCATGCGCCCGAGGCTCCGTCTGACTGGTTCGGACATGACCTGCTTCGGCCCGGATGTTCGTCCGGTGGCTTCTGTTCTGGCCGACGTCCCGTTGGTGGATGTCGGTCTGGTCGCGCGCCTGCACGTCGACCTGCTCAGGGTCGCGAGCGCGGTCTGTCCGCGTCACCGCTGACCTGCCCGCGCGCCAGTGCTCTCGGCGCACCCCGCACCCGGCTGCGAGAGACTCGATGACAACCCCTGCACGCTCCAGTTCGGCCCGCCCGCCCCGTCCGAAGGGACAGGGCCAGTGGGCACGTGGCCACCTCGAGCCGCTCAATGCCAATGAGCGGATGAAGAAGGACCAGGACGGTCTCGCTGTTCGGGACCGGATTCTCAACCGCTACCCGTACACCGGGTTCGCCGGGATCGACCCGCAGGACCTGCGGGGCCGCTTCCGCTGGTGGGGGCTGTACACCCAGCGTAAGGAGGGAATCGACGGCGGCAAGACGGCCGTCCTCGAGCCCGAGGAGCTCGACGCGCCCTTCTTCATGCAGCGGATCCGCCTCGACGGCGGCCGGATGACCAGCGATCAACTGCGCGTGATCGCGGGAATCTCCACCCGGTACGGCCGGGACGTCGCGGACGTCACCGACCGTCAGAATATTCAGCTGCACTGGATCCGTATCGAGGATGTTCCCGCGATCTGGACGGCGCTCGAAGGCGCGGGGATGACAACGGCCGAGGCGTGTGGCGACACCCCGCGGGTCATCCTGGGATGCCCACTGGCCGGTGTCGACGGCGACGAGGTCATCGACGGGACTCCGGCGATCGAGGAGATCGTCCGGCGTTACGTGGGTGACACATCCCTGAGTAACCTGCCGCGCAAGTTCAAAAGTGCCGTTTCCGGGTGCGCCGACCAGTGCACCCTGCATGAGATCAACGACATCGCGTTCGTCGGGGTCGTCCACCCGGAGCTCGGCGCCGGCTATGACCTGTGGGTCGGTGGCGGTCTGTCGACCAACCCCAAGCTCGGGGTCAGGCTCGGCACCTTCGTGACCCCTGACCGCATCGCCGAGGTCTGGCACGCCGTGGCGTGCCTGTTCCGGGACTACGGCTACCGGCGGATGCGCACCCGGGCGCGGCTGAAGTTCCTGGTCGCGGACATGGGGCCCGAATGGGTCCGCACCACGCTGGAGAAGGAGTACCTGACGGCACCGTTGCCCGACGGCCCGCCACCGCCGCCGCCACGTAACGAGGGACGCGACCACATCGGCATCCACCCGCAGACAGACGGCCGCATGGCGGTCGGGTTCGCCCCCCGGGCCGGGCGGCTGAGCGGTACGACGCTCGCCGCAGTCGCGGATCTCTCCGATCGTTTCGCCGCGGGTCGCATCCGCGCGACGACCACCCAGAAGCTGGTCATCCTCGACGTCGACCCGGCCGGGGTCGACGAGCTGGAGGCGGAACTCGCCGCGCTCGACCTGGTCGTCCGGCCGAGCGTCTTCCGACGCGGCACCATGGCCTGCACCGGCATCGAGTTCTGCAAGCTCGCCATCGTCGAGACCAAGGCGAAGGCCGGATCGCTGATCGACGAGCTGGAGCGGCGGCTGCCCGACTTCGACGAGCCGATCGGCATCCACGTGAACGGGTGCCCGAACGCGTGCGCGCGTTTCCAGGTGGCCGACATCGGGCTGAAGGGTTCCCTGGTCCCGGACTCCTCCGGGGAGATGGTCGAAGGCTTCCAGCTCCATCTCGGTGGTCATATCGGCACGCGGTCGCGGCTGGGCCGCAAGTCCCGTGGCTTGAAGGTCACATCCGCCGGAGTCGTCGACTATGTCGACGGGCTCCTGCGCGCCTTTGTGGACGGCCGTGACCAGGGTGAGTCTTTCGCGGACTGGGTCGAACGGGTGGACGAGTCCGTCCTGACCGCTCCGGCGGATCGGACCGGCGCATCCGGAGCCGCTGATGAGTAGCGGGCATTCCGTCCCCTTCTACTGCCCGTACTGCGGCGAGGAGGATCTCGTTCCCTACCTTCCACCGGAGCAGGAGGCATCCGGCGGCTCCGGTCATGGTCAGTGGTCGTGCAGGAGCTGTCGGCGGGCCTTCCGGCTCAACATGACCGCCCTCGCGGTGGTGCCCGGGTCGGCCGGGTCGCCCGGGTCGGACGAATTGCCCAGGTCGGATGGTCCAGCGGAATTCGAGCACTGATACGGCGGTTCTGGCAGCGATGGAGCAGTGACGGAGCAGCGACGGAGGAGAACGACTGATGGATGCCGCGTTGAAAGCCCGTGCCCTACGCGCCGGTGACGAGCTGGAAGGCGCGCCCGCGCAGGAGATCCTGGGCTGGGCGGTGGAGGAGTTCGGAACGAAGTTGGTCGTCGCCGCGTCCATGGCGGAAGCGGTGCTCGTCGACATGCTGGCCCGGATCCGTTCGGACGTCCCGGTGGTGTTCATCGACACCGGCTACCATTTCGCCGAGACGATCGGTACCCGGGACGCGGTCATGCACCGTTATGATCTTCCACTGATCAGTGCCGGCGCACAGCTCACCGTGGCCGGCCAGAACGCCGTGTACGGGCCGAAGCTGTTCGAGCGCGATCCGGACCTGTGCTGCCGGATGCGCAAGGTCGTACCGCTGGACCGCGCGCTGGCGCCCTACCGGGCCTGGGCGGCGGGCTCGCGGCGGGCCGAGAGCACCGGGCGCGCGAGCCTGCCGGCCGTGGGGTGGGACGAGCGCCGCGGCAAGGTGAAGATCCACCCGCTGGCGGCGTGGACGGACGAGGACGTCGACCGCTACATCCAGGAGCATGACGTCATCGTCAACCCACTGCTGTCGGACGGCTATGACTCCGTCGGCTGCTGGCCGTGCACCAAGCGCGGTGAGGGTCGTGCGGGTCGCTGGGCCGGTACCACCAAGACCGAGTGCGGTATCCACTGACCTCGGTGATCCCGGCTGTTGCGGTGCAGGGGC
>NZ_CAUVXO010000104.1:2989-5565 GCF_963555865.1 Protofrankia sp. Cr1 | reverse complement strand
GGCTGCAGCTGTCGCCGAGGTGTCGTCGTGCCCGCCCATGCGTGACAGTCTCAGGTCTCTGTTGGGACGGCGCCAGCAACGGTTGCACTGGCGGGACGAGGATGCGCCGCGCAGACGGAAGGTCGTCTCGTTGGTGGCGGGCGCTGATCTGGCGGCGGTCGTCGTCGTGGGCGCGCCGGTCGATCGCAAGAAGCAGGAGCGGGCCCGGCGCATGTGCATGGAGCGGCTCATGTACGAACTCGGTGAGATGTCGGTGGCGCGTGTGCTGCTCGAGTCACGAACATCATCTCTGAACGGCAAGGATCTCGCGATGGTCGAGGCGCTTCGCGGTAGCCGGATAATGCCGACCGGCCTATATGTAGGCCATGCTTCGCCGCTGGCCGAACCAATGCTGTGGATTGCTGATGCGGTCGCCGGGGCGGTATCGGCCGCCCGCGACGGCCAGCACGAGTTCGTCACCGGTATCAAGCATCTTGTGATGACGATTGAGATTCCCGTGCGATGACGAACAGCCATCCCAAAACAGCGCGAAGGCCGGGTCCCGTCGTCCGGCGGGGTCCCGGCCATCACTTCCCATCCCCCCAGCAGGAGGCGGGCTTGATACAAGCATGCGTTGTCTCGTCAGGGTAGTCAAGTTGTCTCGTCAGCTGGACCACGGATCTCGTGGCCAGCGCCAGTCCGGCCGAGGACGTTGCGGTGACTCCTGGTATGGCACCCGGACGGCGCGAAGGCCGGGTCCCGTCGTCCGGCGGGAGTCCCGGCCTCACTTCCCATCCCCCCTCAGGAGGCAGGCTGTAGCTGATGATCGACTGTGTGAGCGTAGGCGTCAACAGAGATTCCAGGGCGGTAGCGTCGTAGGGATGAGCGATGGCCGGGCACACAACGATGGCGAGGGGGACGGGCCTGGGGGAGACCGGGCTGGGGGAGAGCGGGCCGCGAGTGGGCCGGGGCGGGACGGGCCGGCGCGGGTCCCGGGGGAGGTCTGGCTGGTTGGGGCCGGGCCGGGGGATCCGGGGTTGCTGACCATCCGTGGCCGGGACCTGCTTGGCAGGGCCGACGTCGTCGTCACCGACCGCCTGGTGTCCGCTGAGGTCCTTGCGTTCGTCCGGCCCAATGCGGAGATCATTTACAGTGGTAAGAGCGCCGGCGCGCTGACCCGGACCCAGGAGGACCTCAACGCGCTGCTGGTCGATCGTGCGCTTGCCGGTCACCTGGTCGTCCGACTCAAGGGCGGGGACCCGTTCGTACTCGGACGTGGCGGCGAGGAGGCCGAAGCCTGCCGGCTCGCCGGGGTGGCATGCACCGTCGTCCCCGGGGTGACCTCGGCGTTCGCAGGTCCTGCCTATGCCGGGATCCCGGTCACCCACCGTGGTGTCGCCCAGGATGTCGCGGTCGTCTCCGGCCATCTGCCGCCCGGGCATCCGGACTCAGGCGTGGACTGGGCGGCGCTCGGGGCATCCCGGATGACCGTTGTCGTCCTGATGGGCGTCGCGCGGCTCGCTGACATCACCGCCGCGCTTATCGACGGAGGACGGTTACCGGACACACCCGTCGCAGTGATCGAACGGGCTACCACGCCGGCCCAGCGCGTCGTCCGCGGCACTCTGGACATGATCGCGGTCGATGCCATCGCCCTGGGTGTCCGTTCGCCCGCGGTGGTGGTGATCGGTGCGGTCGCGGCCCGCTGCGACGCCCCGGCGCGGATCACTCCGCCTCCCGGTGGGGATGAATGTCCGCCGAGTGGCGCCGGGGCGAGCGGTGCCGGGCCGAGCGGCGCCGGGTATCCGTTGGCGGGTGTCCGCGTGCTCGTTCCGCGGACCAGATCGCGTCCGGGTCTGCTCGCTGCGCGACTGCGCGCTCTCGGCGCGGACGCGGTGGAGACCGTGGTGTCGCGTCCCGGTCCGGTGGCCGACGTCGAGGCCGACGTCGAGGCCGAGCCCGACCCGCGCATCGCCGAGGAGCTGTACCACGGTGACCTGCACGCGGTCGCGTTCGCGTCGTCGACCGCGGCTCGGGCGACGGCGGCGCTCTACGGTCCGCTGCCGCCCGGGATCCTGGTCGTGGCTATGGGCGTAAGAACGGTAACTGCATGTCAGCGGGCCGGCCTGCGAGTCGACGCCGTGGCAACCGAGCCTGGTATCTACCCGCTTGCCGCCGCTGTCGTCACGGCTGTTACCGAGGCCCGATCGCGCTGAGCGCGGCGCCGGCGCTGACAGCGCTGACAGAATTGCCAGCCAGTTGATCGTTTCCCGGATGGTCGCCGGTCAGCGCGTCCTCGATGCGGCCGGCGACCGCGGCCAGCACCCCCGGGTGCAGGCCGAGCGGTGCGGTCAGGCACCAACGGGTGTCAGGGAACTGCTCCTGCGCCCTGGCGAGGGCGGCTGGGATGTCGTGCGTGGTGTGGTTGCCCTCGAACAGGAAGAAGGGGTGGACGACGATCTCGGTGCAGCCCGCCGCGGTCAGGATCCCGTAGCCGGCGACGATGTCGGGCTGGGCCAGCTCCAGAAACGCTGGCTCCACCGCACCCCAGCGGGCCTGCCCGTTGTCTCCGGCACCGTTGCTTTCGGCACCGATGG
>NZ_CAUVXO010000104.1:0-2565 GCF_963555865.1 Protofrankia sp. Cr1 | reverse complement strand
GGTCGGGTTGGGCGCGGTCGGGCTGGGCGAGCAGTCGGGCGACCGCGCGGACGGTCGCGTTCGCATCATCCCGCCGCGAGCCGTGCCCGATTACCAGCAGACCCCGCATGTCCACCAGTCTGCGCCACGACGCGCCCGGCGAGCTCGGTCAGCCCGGCGAGTTCGGCGAGTTCGGTCAGGCTGGCACGGTCTGGTCACCCACGCCGGCACCGTCGTCGGAGCTGTGCCCGGGGAAGACCTTGGCGGACGGGTCAATGATCGGAGCGGCGTTGTTCACGGCGGTGGCGACCTCGCCGAAGCCGGTAGCGATCAGGCGGACCTTGCCGGGGTACTCGGTGATGTCACCGGCGGCGAAGACCCGTTCGAGCCCGGTTGCCATGGTCGGGTCCACCACGATGTGGCGCTTGTCGATCGTCAGGTTCCAGCGGGTCAGGGGCCCCAGGTCCGCGGTGAAGCCGAGTGCGGCGACGATCGCCTGAGCCGGGCGGACCTGGCGCTCACCGGACTTGCTGTGCGCGAGTTCCACCTTCTCGACCCGCTCGTCGCCGTGGATGGCGCTGACCTCGGTGAATGTCAGCACCTCGACCCGGGAGGCCTGCACCTTCCCGACGGTGTGTGCATGGGCGCGAAATTTGTCCCGGCGGTGAACCAGGGTCACCGAGCGGGCCAGCGGTTCGAGGGCGAGCGCCCAGTCGAAGGCACTGTCACCGCCGCCGACGATGACGACGTCGGTGTCGGTGTAGACGTCGAGTTTCGGGACGAAGTACACCAGACCACGGCCCAGGTGATCGCCGCCGATGGGTAGCGGCCGGGGGGTGAACGTCCCGAGCCCGCCGGTGATGACGACGGCTTTCGCCCGGACCCGCGTTCCCTGCGCGCTGGTGACCACGACGGCGTCGGTCTCGTGGGTAAGTTCAGCGGCCTGCTGGCCGAGCAGGTAGGTGGGGGAGAACGCCCCGGCCTGAGCAACGAGCGCGGCGATCAGATCGCGGCCGCGCACGGCCGGGAACCCGGCCACATCATAGATCATCTTTTCCGGATACATCGCGGTGACCTGACCGCCGGCCTCGGGCAGCGAGTCCATCAATGCTACGGACATGCCGCGGAACCCCGCGTAGTAGGCGCCGAAGAGCCCGGCCGGCCCGGCCCCGATGATCAATATGTCGGTGTCGAGGTCTGCTGGCGTCGAGCTGTCATGGCCGGCGCTGTCGGGGCCTGCGGGGGTCACTGCGTCCACGCGTAACTCCTGGGGGCTTTCGGGGATATGCGGCCCCGCCGGATCGCATACGCAAGGGCCGGTCGGCACCATGGAAGGGGGCTTCCGCCCCATCCTGCCGTATCGGCGATTGAGGCGCCCTGACCGTGTAACCGGACCGGCGTGGCTGGCCGGAGCGCGGTTACGCCGGGACACCGACGGGTGGCGCGCCCGCCGGCCAGCTACCGTCGGAGCGGGCCGTATTCCAATTCATGACTGTGCGTCATCGATCATGGCGCTGGTCGGGAGGACTGCGATCAGAAAAGACATGGTGAACGGGAGCGCGCGACCGGAGTCGGGATCCGATGGACCGCGGGAGGTCATGCCCGTCCAGCGCGGCGACCCCGCCCGGATCGGCCGGTACCGGGTCGTCGGTCGGCTTGGCGTTGGCGGCATGGGCGTGGTGTACCTCGGCCAGGACGAAGCCGGCCGTCCGGTGGCCGTCAAGGTGATCAAAGAAGATCTCGCGGCCGACCCGGAGTTCCGGGCACGTTTCGCCGACGAGGTCGCCGCGGCCCGCCGGGTCGCGCCCTTCTGTACCGCGCAGGTACTCGACGCCGATCCCGGCGCCCACCTGCCGTACCTGGTAACGGAGTACATCGACGGGGTCCGCCTGGACGATGTCGTCACCAGCCGTGGGCCGTTGGCGCTGTCGACTCTGCAGGGGGTCGCGGTGGGGGTGGCCTCTGCGCTGACCGCCATCCACGGCGCCGGCATCGTGCACCGCGACCTCAAGCCGAGCAACGTGCTGCTGTCGTATTCGGGGCCTCGGGTCATCGACTTCGGGATCGCGCGGGCGCTGGACGCGGTGGTCGGGCGTACCCGCACCGGCATGGTGCTGGGGTCGGCAGGTTGGATGGCACCCGAGCAGATGGAGGGCGCGCCGGTGGGCCCGGCCGCCGACGTCTTCGCCTGGGGCCTGCTGATCGCCTATGCGGCGGCCGGGCGCCATCCCTTCGGCGACGGTGCCCCGCTCGACATCGCGCAGCGGATCGTCATGGAGCGTCCGTACCTCGACGGTGTTCCCGCGGATCTTCGTCCGCTGGTCGCGGCAGCCCTGGATCGGGATCCGCGGGCCCGGCCATCCGCCGGGCAGCTCGTGCGGGCTCTACTCGGTGACCAGGAACGGTTTCGGTCCGGCACCCGCGCCGCCGTGCCCGAGGTTCTCGAAGGCACCTGGTCGGGTGACCCGCGTTCCCAACCTGTGGTGGGTGCCGTCGCAACCAGGCCCGGGCACGACGGCCGTACCAGGCTGGGCGTTCCGGGCCATACCGCGCCGGAGCGGTATGCGCCGGAGCGGTATGGCCGGG
>NZ_CAUVXO010000103.1:12598-13875 GCF_963555865.1 Protofrankia sp. Cr1 | reverse complement strand
CGGCTGCACCGCCACGCGGCCGCACCGATCATCCCGCAGCAGGTAGGAGTGCTTTCCGGCTGGTGATGGCGGTGGGGCGCGGGAGTTCACCGGCGGGGAGTTGGGTCGAGCGGTCCGCCGCCGGGCGGTGAAACGCCGGTCGAGGGTGACGGTCGACCGCGGCCCGCGATGGCAGACTCCCCGGGGGGCAGGACGCGGAATCACAAGCGTCCGAGGGTGGGTGTCGCAAGCCGGAGAGTCCCATCCTCGTTTGTCGGGAATTCTACCCTGAACGCCCGGACCCGGTGAACGGTGTCACGACGACCGAAGGGGGGAAGTTGTGGGCAACGGTCGGTCTGGGCGTATTGAAGGGATACTCGGCACGCTTGCCGGTTTCGTCGCACGCCGAAGGCTGTTGTTTATCGGCGTCTGGCTCGTGCTCTTCGTTGTCGCCGTGCCGCTCGCCGCGACGCAGACCCGCCGCCTCTCCGGCAGCGGCTGGGACGTTCCCGGCAGCTCGGCCGCACTGGCGATGGAGAGACTGAAGGAGTTTCCCGGCCGGGAGGGCGAACCACTCGCCGTATTTGTCCAGGGCACGAACAACGCCGCTGTCGACGACCGGCTGGAAGAGGTTACCACTGAGCTCCGGCGCTATCCAAGGCTGCTTTCGGGTGGTCCGGTCCAGCGCTTTGACGGTGGACGCGCCGCACTCGTTCCCCTGCGCGCGGTCGAACAGGAAAGAATCTTCGACTTCGCGGCCGAGCTCCGCCGGGCACTGGTCGCCGATCGCGCGGGCGTATCGACGCGGGTGGTCGGCGAGGCGGCGATGTGGTCGAACTTCCAGGAGGTCTCCAGGAAGCAGGTTGTCCGGGCTGAGACGGTCAGCTTCCCGCTGATGCTTCTCATTCTTCTTGCCGCGTTCGGGACGCTGCTGGCCGCGCTGACCCCGATAGCGCTGGGCCTGGTCGCTGTTGCCGTGACCGGAGCGGCGATCTATTTTCTCGCGGGCTCGTTCGAGATCTCGATCTACGTGACCAACATCGCGTCGATGGTCGGGATCGGGGTTGCCGTCGACTACTGCCTGTTCGTGGTTGCCAGCTACCGGGCCCGACTGCGTGCCGGGTGCGATGGCGGTGAGGCACTGCGTGGCGCGTTCGCGAGCGCCGGCACGGCGGTCGTCTACTCGGGTGCGACCGTCATCGTGTCGCTGGCCAGCCTCCTGTTCGTCAACGTCAACGCGATCCGTTCCATGGCGGCCGGGGCGATCATCGTCGTCGGCGTCGCGGTCCTGGCCACAA
>NZ_CAUVXO010000103.1:0-12219 GCF_963555865.1 Protofrankia sp. Cr1 | reverse complement strand
CGACGCGTCCCGCAACGACTGACCGATGGTGACGGCGGATTCTGGGTGGGCTGGGCCGGGATGGTCATGCGTCGGCCCGCCGCCTTCCTCGCTGCCGGCGTCGCGGTCCTGCTCCTTGCGGCAAGCCCGCTGTTGAGCATCCACACCCGCAACGGTGCCCTGGAGCAGCTTCCTCCCGACGCGGAAGTCCGGCTGGCCACCAGCCAGCTCACGGCGCTGGCCGGACCGGGCGCGCTGGGAATGATGGAACTCGTCGTCTCCGGCAAGGAGGCGGCTGACCGGATCGCCGCGGATGTCGGCCGATTGGACGGGGTCGCCGCCGTTGCGCCGCCGGTCGCTTTCGCCGGGCA
The DNA here is from genome assembly GCF_963555865.1 of Protofrankia sp. Cr1. Taxonomy (NCBI): domain Bacteria; kingdom Bacillati; phylum Actinomycetota; class Actinomycetes; order Frankiales; family Frankiaceae; genus Protofrankia; species Protofrankia sp. Cr1. The sequence continues at coordinate 11,869 of NZ_CAUVXO010000103.1, read as the reverse complement.
CTATCTCGTCGAGGTCACCCCCGCCGCCGACCCCGAATCGGACCAGGCCCGCGCCCTGCTCGCCACGGTGACGGCCCTCAGCGGAAAGGACGCGGACATCGGTGGTACCACCTCGTTCGAAGTCGCAATGGACCGAGCCATCTTCGGGGATCTCTGGAAGATTGTTCTCTTCATTCTGGCTTTCTCCTATCTAGTCCTGATTTTCCTCTTCCGCAGCGTGCTGCTGCCCCTCAAAGCCGTCATAATGAATATTCTCTCGGTCGGCGTGGCCTATGGGGTCCTCGTCGCGATATTCCAGTGGGGTTGGCTCGACTGGCTCGGTTTCTCCTCGCCCGGGTATATCGACTCGATCGTGCCCGTCCTGCTTCTGGCGATTGTCTTCGGCCTGTCTATGGACTATGAGGTGTTTCTCCTGACCCGCATCCGCGAGCGGTATCTTGCCGGCGCAGACAATGCCACCGCCGTCGGGCAGGGTCTGGCCGCCAGCGCTCGGACGATCACGGTTGCCGCACTTATCATGGTCACCGTTTTCGGTTCATTCGCCTTTGCCGCGGGTACCTCACCCAGAGAACTCGGCGTGGGCCTGGCCACCGCCATCCTGGTCGATGCGACCATCGTCCGTCTTGTCGTCGTCCCGGCGATGATGAAGCTTCTCGGCGATTGGAACTGGTGGTTCCCGACGCGGCGGACGCCGGGGGCCGTATCCGTGCCGCCGCGCCGGCCGCCCGCGCGGCGTGAAGAGGCTGCCTGAGCCGTCTGAGCCACGATCGGAAAGCAGACTGAGCCGCGCGCCGCATGGGCCTCGACCGACGCTCGGTATAACCTGAAGCACCTTCCACCTCGGCCCGCGGATAGTGATCATTGACGGCGGTGTCATGCGCGCCTGGCTTTCGCAGTGATCGCTTTGAGGACTGTGGGCGTGCTCGCCGGCCTGGCGGTGGTCATCACCACGGTGCTGTCGGCGGTACGTACGACCGTGCTGCCCCGTGGGGTCCCCTCCCGGCTCAGCCGGTTCGTCTTCGTGCTGGTGCGGTGGGCCTTCCGGCTCCGGGTGGGCCGTGCCCCGACGTATGACGTACGTGACCGGGTGTATGCCAACTACGGTCCGTTCGCCCTGCTGTTCCTGCTGCAGTCCTGGCTGCTGCTGGTCTACGGGGGTTTCGTCCTCGCCCAGTGGGCCGCGGAGCCGACCCGGGGCCTCGGCGATGCGTTCAGGATGTCAGGATCATCCCTGTTCACGCTGGGATTCGACGCGCCGCAGGGGATGCTGTCGAGCGGGCTCGCCTTCGTCGAAGCCTCGATCGGCCTTCTGCTGGTCACCTTGTTGATCTCTTTCCTGCCGGCGATCTACGGCTCCTTCAGCCGGCGGGAGGCCATGGTCGCCAAGCTCGAGGTCCGGGCCGGGACCCCTCCCACGGGTTTCGAGTTACTCACCCGTGCATGGCGCCTTGAGCGGTTCGACCGGTTGACCACGACCTGGGGCGAGATGGAGATGTGGTTCGTCGACATCGAGGAGACCCATACATCGTTTTCGGTACTGGTGTTCTTCCGATCACCCCAGCCCGACCATTCCTGGATCACCGCCGCCGGCGCCGTACTCGACTCCGCAGCCTTCCTCACCGCGGTCCTGGACGTCCCCCGGGACATCGAAGCCGAGCTGTGTATCCGGTCGGGGTACCTGGCGCTACGGCGCATCGCGGACTTTTTCATGATCTCGTACTCGCCCGATCCGCGGCCGGAAGACCCGATCAGCATTACCCGGGACGAGTGGGACGCGGTCGTCGACGGCTTAGCCGACACCGGCCTGCCCGTCCGGGCGGACCGGGACCAGGCATGGCGGGACTGGGCCGGTTGGCGGGTCAACTACGACCGTCCGCTGATCGCCCTTGGCATGCTTGTGCAGGCGCCGTACGCTCCCTGGTCCACCGACCGATCGCTGATCGACTTCAGGTTACCGCCGCTGATCATGCGCAAGCCGACCCGGTGACCCGGTGACCCGGTGGCCCGGAGGCCGCAGTCCCCCGAGCGCTAACGGGGCAGCAGAAGCAGCTTTCCAGTCGTGCGTCTGGAGGCGAGGTCGTCATGTGCTCGGGCGGCGCCGTCGAGTGGATAGGTGCCGCCGATGCGGACCTCCAGCTGGCCCCGCGCGATCCAGTTGAAAAGATCAGTAGCTCGGCTCAGCAGCTCATCACGGCTGGCGATGTAGTGGCCAAGCGTCGGACGGGTGACGAACAACGACCCGCCGCCGGCGAGGCGCTGCAGCTCGAGCGGAGGAACCGGCCCACTGGCCGCGCCGTAGAGGACCATGTAGCCGCGTGGACGAAGGGCGGACAGGCCCTCGTCGAAGGTCGCCCGGCCGACGCCGTCGTACACGACAGCCGCGCCGACGCCGTCGGTGACCTCTCGTACCACGGTGGCGAAGTCCTCGTAATCGGTGACGTGGTCCGCTCCGGCGTGGCGGGCGAGCTCGGCCTTGTCAGCCGTTGATGTGGTGGCGACGGCGATTCCACCACGCATCTTGACCATCTGGGTGAGCAGCAGACCCACCCCGCCGGCCGCCGCGTGCACGACCACGGGGTCTCCGGCCGCGACCGGGTAGGTGCTGTTGGCCAGATAGTGCGCGGTCATACCCTGCAACATCACGGCTGCGGCCAGTCGCGGCGCGACCCCGTCCGGGATGGGGACGGCCCGGTCGGCGGGGATGGCGACCTGCTCGGCGTAGCTGCCCGGCACGCCCGTCCACGCGACCATGTCGCCCTCGGTGAAACCGGTGACGCCCGGCCCGACGGTCGCCACGGTGCCCGCGCCCTCGGCGCCGGGAACGTAGGGTAGATCCCCGACGTAGTGCGGGTTGCCCTGTCGCTGGTAGATGTCCATGAAGTTGACGCCGGCCGCCTCGACGTCGACGACCAGCTGGCCGGGACCGGCGTGCGGGGCGTCCCGGTCGCTCACCTCAAGGACAGCCGGTCCGCCGTGCTTTCTGACAACGACTGCGCGCATGCGTACATCCTCACGGCTGCCGCCGAAAACCGCTTGTCCGGATCGCGTTCCCAGGCCGGCGACGGTTCCAGGGCGCGGGTCAACCCGCGAGGTCGCCACCAACGGCGTGGGGGTGCACTCTGGCGGCGGCGTCGCGCCCGGCCAGATACCCGAAGACGATGGCCGGGCCGAGCGTGCCGCCGGCACCGCCGTAGGTCATACCCATGGCGGACGCCATGGCGTTGCCCGCCGCGTACAGACCGGGAATGATCTGGCCGTCGACGTCGAGGACCCGGGCGTCGGGATCCGTCCGCGGTCCGCCCTTGGTCCCGAGCGTGCCGCTGTGGACCTGCACGGCGTAGAAGGGCGCCGTGTCCAGCGGGCCGATCGTTGCCGCGGCGCTGTCCCCGAAGGCCGGATCACCCCACCACCGGTCGAAGACGCTGTCGCCCCGGCCGAAGTCGGGGTCGGCGCTGTGGCCGGCGTGCTCGTTCCAGCGGGAGACGGTCGCCGCCAGCGTTTCGGTGGGAACGCCAATGGCGTCGGCGAGCCCGGTGACGGTCGACGCCTGGATGATCCAGGCGGGCGTGGACGCGGGCGGGCGGTGCCCGGCGAGACCGTAACGGGTGAGGTAGTGGTGGTCGAAAACCATCCAGGCGGGGTGGTTGACGTACTCGAAGGTGGAGACGTCGAGTACGTGGAAGGCCGCTCCGAACGCGTTGTAGTTCGCCGCCTCGTTGGTGAAGCGTCGTCCGCCGCGGTTGACCATGATGCAGTGCGGTCTGGACCGCTCGCCGTTGACCTGCCAGGGCACGACGCCGGCCACCGGATGCACGACGTCGATCGTCGGCACCCACCAGGCTTCCCGCATGTTGTTCAGGTCCGCGCCGATGCGCATGGCCATCCGCAGGCCGTCACCGGTGTTGGTCGGGACGGACACGGCGCGGTCGAGCGGGCCGCGGACGAACGCGCGCACCAGCTTCGGATCATGCTCGAAGCCGCCGGTGGCGAGAACGACTCCGCCTCGCGCTCCGACCTCGAAGGGGCCGGTGGCCGCCTCGAACCGTGCGCCGACCACCCGACCTGCCTCGACGACCAGCGCCTGCGCCCGGCTCTCGGTCCGCGGCTCGATGCCGCGGTCCAGGCAGCCACGCAGCAGGGCGCCGACCAGCCCCTGGCCGGCGCCGCGCTCGTCGTGGACCCGCCGGCGGGCCATCTCCTGCGTCGCAACACCGCCCGGTGCGCCACGGCCCAGCGAGGTCTCGCTCATCATGATGTTGCCGCTCAGCTGGTAACCCACGCTCACCCGGTCAGCCCACGGGCCGAGTTGATCGAAGGGAAACAGTGGGCACTCCATCGAGCGTCCGCCCCCGGGCTTCGCGCCGGGATGCTGCGGGTGGTAGTCGGGGAAGTCCTTGATAATCGTGAATGAGGCTGGCGTCCTTTCCTCCAGCCACGAGATCACCTTGGGCCCGGTATCGACGTATGCGGCCGCGAGCGCGGGATCGACCAGCCCGTGCGAGAGCGACTCCAGGTAGGTCAGTGCCTCCTGCCGGCTGTCGGTCAGGCCGAGGGCGCCCAGGTGGGGATTGCCGGGTATCCAGACCATCCCCCCGGACCAGGCCGACGTCCCGCCGACCTGCGAGGCCTTTTCGAACAGGCCCACGCTCGCCCCGCCGTCATGCGCGGCCAGCGCGGCGGTCAAGCCGGCGGCACCCGTACCGAGCACGACGACGTCGAAGACCTCCATGTCCGTGTCCCTTCCTGAGATCTCGGGCACCCGGCCGGCAGACGCCGTCACGTCGGATGAGTTTTTATGTGACGCCCGTAATATGACAGTCGTTGTATATCCAGTTAGCATCGCTGTCAATGCCCCGATACATTGATCATGATCTGCGTCGTGACCAGGTCGCGGCGATCGCCGCCGACCTGGTGGCCAGCCGCGGCGTGGACGCGCTCACGTTCCGTCAGGTGGCTGAGGCCGCCGGCTGTAGCACAGCGATCGTCAGTCACTACTTCACCGGCAAGCGGGACCTGCTGCTGTCCACCTATCGGACGGCTTCGGCCCGGTCGCTCGCCCGCTTCCTCGCGGTCACGGGCACCGACGGGCAGCCGATGCAGGCCTGTCTCGAAACGCTGCTTCCCCTCGACGACGACCGCCGCAAGGACTGGCGGCTGTGGTTCGCCTTCTGGGGGATCGCAGCCTTCGACCCGGAACTTGCCGCTGAGCAGCGCGAGCGCGTGCGGACCGCGCGTGCCCGCATCAGGCGTGTCCTTGACGACGAGATGGGCTGCGAGACGGGCTGCGAGACGGGCTGCGAGACGGGCGATGACAACGGTCTCGACCCGGACGAGAGCCAGCACACGGCCTCTCGTCTGCTGCTGCTCGTGCACGGCATCGGCACCCAGGCGTTGTTCGACCCGGATCACTGGACCCCTGACAGGCAGCGCAGGGCCATCCGCGACGAGCTCACCATGATTGGACGCTTGCGCCGCGGCTGACCCGCGGGCGAGGGAACACTCGCGGATGTCGTTTGTTGACCCGTTGGGAGTGCGCTAGAATTCTGTACATGACGACTGTGCCGCTCGCCGACGCCCGGACCCGCCTATCCGAGATCGTGACCGATGCGCAGACCACTCATGAACGCTATGAGATCACCCGCAACGGGCGTCCCGCGGCTGTCCTGGTCGCCGCGGACGACTATGAAGCCATGCGTGAGACCATCGCGGTCCTTGCGGACAGCGAACTCATGGCGTCGGTGCGGGAAGGGCTCGCGCAGGTGCGCGCTGGCGACTATCTCGATGAAGAGGGCCTGGCAGACTATCTGCGTCGTGCCGGCCGCGCCGGGTGACTGCGGACCGTTACCGGCTACGAATCGCGCGGGCAGCCGCGCGCGCCCTCGCGGAAACCCTGCCCGAGAAAGTCGCCGCAGCCGCCTACGAATTCATCACCGGCGTGCTGCTCGATACCCCGTACCGGGTCGGAAAGATGCTCGACCCGCCGCTGGCACCACTTCGGTCAGCTCGAAGAGGCGCGTATCGGATTATTTATCTCATCGATGAAGCCAGTCACACCGTCGAAGTCACCGCGGTCCGCCATCGTAGTGACGCGTATCACACCTGAACGATGCCGGCCGATGGAGCCGGCTTGGAAAACGCATCCGCTTGATTTGGTCAATTGACGCCCAACTGTGTGGACCGATCGATCTGGGGTTGACACGATTACCGAGGGTCGGCGGAGGGGCCGCCTGGGTAGCCGCGGCTGGGTGGCCGCGAGTTGCTTGGGAGGAAGAGTCGGCCGGGTGTTGTAGTCATGTTGCGCAGAGCGCTTGACATGCTACTGATCGCTATGGCCCCGACGAAGATCGGAAGACGGTATGTCCATTACGACGCACCACGCTCATCGTCGGAAGAGGCCGGTATACCTGCCGGTGCTCCTGTTCGCGTTGCTGTTCGTGGCGCTGGGGTGCCGACCCCTGTCAACCCAGGTAGCCGGGCCACCGACTCCCTCGCCGACCGCCGCGGCCGCGGTCGGGCCGGGCGGAGCGACCACCGGCACCCGGCCACCGACGACGCCGTCCGTGCCCGGGAGCACGACCGCCACCCCGTCCACCACTGCTGGTGTCCCTGTCCCGACGGCCAGCGCCAAGCCTGTGCCGCCGGTACCGACAGGCGGTTCGACGACAGTGGTCGCCGGTGCGCGTGGCCGGGTACAGGTACGGAACAACACCGTGGTGACCGACCAGGGGACCCTGCTGCGGGCGGGCACCCTGTGGTACCTGAACTACTCGTCCGGCGCCTCGCAAGTCCTGTGGGCCCGTGAAGCTGCCACCGGCGACGCGTTCTGGACGACCCTGAAGGCCAACAATCTCAACGCCGTGCGGGTCGCAGTCTCCTTCAACGAGGCGGCCGAGTCGCCGACGATGGCCCAGATCACCGCCTACCTGGACAAAATCATCGCGAAGGCCGACGCCCACGGAATGTACGTCATGATCGACTATCATTCCGCTCTGGCGGCTGACGCCAACGAGCAGTACACGATCGAACGGTTGCGTACATTCTGGAGCGCAATCGCGCCACGCTATGCGAATCGGACGAACGTGCTCTACGAGCTGTACAACGAGCCGGTCACCTGGCGTCCTGCGGACTACACGGCGCAGAACATCGCCGACCAGAAGGAGATCTACCGGCTGATCCGGTCGAAGGCTCCGGACACCCACATAGTCATCCTGTCGTTCGCCGTGCCGGCCAACTACGGGGCCGACTCACCGCCGACCATGCTCAGCATCGCCAGCCAGTTTGACGGGGTCGTCGACTGGTCGAAGACGTCGGTCGGCTTCCACGCATACTGGGAGACCAGCTCGCAGCCGTGGGTCAAGCTGAAGGCCTCCTACCCGGTCATCTGCACCGAGTTCATGGGGCCTGCGGGAGTTGTGGCGGAGGCGACGTCCTTCGACGGTTCCCGCTGGACGGCCGAGGTGTTCGAGCGGCAGGGCATCTCGTGGGTCGGCTGGAACATCACCGACACCGAGAACGACATCAGTACCATCCTGCCCGACCTTCGGAAGGACGCCACGAGCAAGGGTTACTGGTGGAAGGCCGACCAGGGGGCATAACAATCTGAGCGAACACCATGACGGGGTGACCGTTGCGGCGTGATCTCTCCCGGCTGGAGTCCTCTGGTCATCGGGGACGCCAGCCGGGTGTGACGAAGGTTGACTCAGGCCGGTACCGGTACCGACCGCAGTGTGGTCGTGACGGTCTCAGCCCCGGCCGTGGCACCACGGGTCAGCTCGCCGGTGACCGCGGCCAACCGGCCCGCCGCGTCCGTGAACCTGATTGTGCAGGTCAAGGTGCGGGTGCCGGCACGCCAGCTGTCGGCGGCAATCGTGAGCCAGCCGACCTGCATGGTCGAGGTCCGCGCAAAGGCCCGCCCGAGGAACTGGGTGGCCACCGCATCGCAGCGGGTGCCGACGAGATCGGCGAAGGCGGCATCCGACGGGGGCTCGCCGTTCGAGGTGTTGGGCAGGGTGGCTGTTCCGGTAGCTTCCGCCTGGTGCGGCGCGCTGCACGGAACCTCACCCTTGCTCTCGGTCTCGGTCAGTTCCAGGCACGTTCCGGCGGGATAAATCCATGCCTGATCGGCGCCCTCGACCAGCCCGGTGAATGGGATATCCCGGTTCGGGGCGGAGCGGTGACCAGCGGCAAACAGTCCGCATACCAGCCTCCGGTCGTTCGCGTCCCAACCAGATCGGGTGGGCCTTATCATGCTGGTCACGAACCGGCCGTGTGGGTCGAGCGGATACCCGAGGAAGTTGCGCGAGATCGGTCCGCAGTAGCGATCCGTAATCATCGTCCAGCGTGCGTCGGTCGGGTAGGCGCTACCGGGGATGTAGTTCGAGGCGATGTCAGTCTCCTTGATCGCCTCGAACAGGTGCGGCGATGCGCAGGACACCTCGTCCACCTTCGGGTGGGTGATGTCCTGATTCCAGGTGTAGCAGTGCCCGCGGGCGTAGGACTGCCTGCCGAGGTCGACCGTGGCTGCGCTCGGGCCTGCGGTTGGTGACCCGGCCGGCGATTGCCCGGTCGAGGCAGCGCTGGATGCGGTAGCACCCGATTCGGGGGATGGACCGCCGCCCGCTCGAACGATCGCATAGCCGCCCGCGAGCAACAGGGCGACGCCGATCACCGCCGCGACGAGCCCGCGGCGCCGCAATGGGTTCGCCCGGCGACGTTCGACCCGATTACGCGGTGACCGTGTCTGAGCTGGTCCAGTCGCGGCTCCGTACCGGGCGACCGCGTCGCGGGTCCGGGCGGGCGCCTCGTAGGTCGTCGCTCCAGCGACGAAGTCGGCGTCGAGGACCAGCCCGGCGAACGGGTCGTCGTCCTTCGCGTCCCTCGGCTTGTCGTCCTTGGACACGGTCGTCGGCCTCCCCGAACTACCCAACAATCATGGTCGTGTTATGAGCGAGTGTCACCGACTGCCGGTGGATCGTGGTGCCCCCGTAGAGGTCGTCCTCGACGGCGCTCGACCCGGCCTGTCGGCTACCCGGTGCGCACATCCGACGCCGGACTCTACACGCACGATGCATCGTGAATCGGCGGAACCACTGCTATCTCGGGCATCATCCGGGCCCGATGTCGTCTACCGGGTGACCGTCGCGGCTGCCGGCTGTGATGTCTGGTAGCCCTGCCGGTTCGCCGGTACGCCGACTCTGCAATCGGCGTGGGTCGGCCGCCGGTAGGGTTGTCGGACGGCTCGCGACCCGGTGCAGGTCGCTGGGCACTCAGGTCAAGGGCAACGCACGTCATCCGTGCCGACGGAATCGATGACCGACGGCCGGGGGGATGGGAGACGGTGGCAGTGGCGGACGAACGAAACGTACTCGGCGGAAAACTGGAGGCCTGTGGTAGCGACCCCGTGACAGGTTTCTTCCGCAACGGCTGCTGCAGCACTGGTCCTGAAGATCTTGGTAGTCACACTGTATGTGCGGTTGTGACAACCGAGTTCCTGCAGCACCAGCGACAGGTCGGGAATGATCTCACAACACCTCGGCCAGAATACCATTTTCCTGGCCTGCGCCCGGGGGACAGATGGTGTGTGGTTGCGTCCCGGTGGTTGCAGGCCTATGAAGCCGGCGCTGCGGCGCCCGTTGTCCTGGCCGCCACGCACTCCCGAGCCCTGGACATCGTCCCGCTCGAGGCGCTCCGGAAACATGCGGTGGACGTGCCCGCCGACCCTGGCTCGCTCGGCTGACTGTTCGTTCCCGGCGTCGGCGTGACGCCGTCGCGTATACGACAGCCATTCCCAGCCGGCAGTGTTACGGTTCTGACGCGCTCCGTTTCCGCCAAGATTCAAAACAGCTTCCAATAGGCTCCGTCGCGCGGAGAGATTGTGGGGGTCTGATGCCGCTGTCGGATTATGGTGTTGTTGCCGGTCGGGTCGCTGACCGGAGACGGGAAGGCGGGAAAAACACCCCGCACTACCAGATCCACGTCCGTGGCGGCGGCGTGGACTTCCGAGTGGCGGTCAACGTCCTTTCGGCGCTGCCCCCGTCAGAGCTGTTGTACGTGGCCGACGAGGATTTCCGGCATCCGATGCTGGCCGAGCTGGATGCGGTGGCGGACGGGTTCACCGCGGTACCGAGCAAGCCGGGTGGTGCGGCGCTCGACTTCATCCGCGGGAATCTGTTCGACCGACTGACGATGCGTACCCTTCCGCCGGATCTCGCCGGCCCGGACAACGATCTTGCCGACAAGCTCGACCACTATGTGCTGCGGGCGAGCCGTGACCCGGACAGCAGGCTCTACGCCTTCGGTCAGCGATGGGGTCCGGAAGAGGGGAAACCGGACAAGGTGTTCGGGTTCTCCCCAGGTGACGGCATCCACGACATCCATATGAATCAGGGCAACAGCGGCCGGTTCACCAGCGATGACGGAGTGTGGCAGGACGGTGCAATCCTCATCCATTTTCCCGCTGCAGAACAGTGGGTCGCAGTTTTCCTTGCATTCCAGTCCCAGGCATGGCACACCGACGACACCACCGGTCATACCCTCGCGCGGATCACCCCACCCCCGCCCGGGCGGCCCACGCCCGGCGCACCCGATCATTTGCTCCGCATCGTCGCCGCATTGGTCAACCCCGTCGGCCCGGCGCCCGAAGCTGAAACAGTCACCGTCCTTAATACCGGGGTGGCGCCGGTAGATCTCGCCGGATGGTCGATCGCGGACCGGGACGGCCACCGTTTCGCCGTCGTCGACGGCGTGTTGTCGGCCGGGGAAACCCGCCGGATACCGCTCGCGCCACCGGCGGCGCTCGGTAACCGCGGTGGCATCATCAGTCTCCTCGACCGCGACGGCCTGAAAGTCGACGGTGTCTCCTATACCGCCGCGGATGTAGCCGAGGAGGGACGTACCGTCGTCTTCTGAGAAACAGTTTCAGGAATTGACGAATCAGGGGTTACCGGACGGCTCGCGATCGGGCAGTTCACCCTCGGACAGTTCATATCGGGGTCGTTCACAATCGGGCAGCTCAGCCGACTGCTCGACCTCCAGCAGGGACGCGCTATGTCGTTCCGCCTCGAATGCCGCCCGGCCGCCGCGTACCCCGAACAGACGCTTGGTGGAAACCAGATATATGACGGCTGCCAGGTTGACGACAAGAGCCCCGACTCGCAACACGGTGATTCGGTCGGTCAGTTCGTAGACTTCCAGGGGGAGGAAGATCGAGGTGGCGACGACGGCGAAGTACTCCCCCCACCGTTGCAGCAGCCACAGTCCCACGCCCTCGACGATCTGGATGACCGCATAACCGAACAGCAGGGCGGCTACCAGCAACAGGGTGCTCGGTTTGGTGTGAATGAGGTGCCGTAGGTGTGCAATCGTCGGGCTGTTGTCCAGGTCCAGGTGCAGGACCGAGGCGAGTGGCTTCGCGGCCGGGATCGCCTTGTCGAACAGCTCCTGGATGTCAGCCTCGGACCGGCGAAACCGCAGCACGGCGTAGCCGACCAGGGTCAGCAGTATCGCGCGCACGATGCGTTCCACCGCCAGCAGCCGCAGCACCGTCGCGTCGCGCAGTGCCCGGCCGCGCAGCAGGACCGGCGCGTCCTGTGCCGGTCCGGACGCAACCGGATCACCGAGGACGAAGTCGCCGCAGCGCAGGCACCGCCAAGCCAGCCCGACCGGGGTCTGAGCTCTCAGCCGGTCGGCGAAAGCCGGTTCATCCGGGCGGTAGGTGGTATGGCCCTTACGGGCGCAGGTCCGCAGATTCCACTCCACGACCGCACATCGTAGATGTCGGCGGCCTGCCAGGCATAGGTCCAGTGAAGCGGGCCTGCCGTCGGATTTCCGTCAGCTCGGCAGTTGAATGATCGACGGTGTGGTGACGAGC
>NZ_CAUVXO010000102.1:4770-14238 GCF_963555865.1 Protofrankia sp. Cr1 | reverse complement strand
TCGGACGTCGGTACCTGCCCGAACGTCGGTGCTCGCCCGGACGGCTGAGTCGATGATAGTAGAAAACGTCCGGTTCGTACCAGTGGTTCTCAGGCGAGCGTGGCGAGGGCTTTTGTCAGGTCGTCGACGAGGTCCTCGACGGATTCGATGCCGACCGAGAGGCGGACCAGATCGGCGGGTACCTCCAGGGGCGACCCGGCAACCGAGACATGCGTCATCCGCCCCGGATGTTCGATCAGCGACTCGACGCCGCCGAGGGACTCGGCAAGGGTGAACACCCGGGTACGCCGACACACCTCGACCGCCGCCTCCTCGCCGCCGCGCAGGGTGAACGAGACCATCCCGCCGAAGTCGCGCATCTGCCGGGCCGCCACCGGGTGCCCGCGATCATCGGGCAGGCCCGGGTAGTACACGGTGGTCACGGCGGGATGCGCAGCCAGCAGCGCGGCGATGCGACGGGCGTTCGCACAGTGCCGGTCCATCCGGACCGCGAGGGTCTTCGCCCCGCGTAGCACCAGCCAGGCGTCGAACGGCCCGGCGATCGCCCCGGTGGCGTTCTGGGTGAACCGCAGCCGCTCACCCAACGCCGGATCGGCGACGACCACGGCGCCCCCGACCACGTCGCTGTGGCCGCCCAGGTACTTCGTGGTCGAGTGGACCGACGCGTCGGCGCCGAGCGCCAGCGGCCGCTGCAGGTACGGGGTGGCGAAGGTGTTGTCGACCGCGAGCAGGCCACCGGCCGCGTGGATCAGTTCGGCGAGCACCGCGATGTCGGATACGCCGAGCAGCGGGTTCGTGGGTGTCTCGCACCACAGCAGCCGCGTCCGACCGGGGCGCAGCGCCGCGGCCACAGCGCCTGGGTCGTCAAGCGGCACGGGGGTGTACTCGACGCCCCATTGCGCGAACACCTGTGCGAACAACCGGTAGGTGCCGCCGTAGGCGTCTGACGGGATCACCACATGGTCACCGGGCCGGCAGACGGTACGGAGCAGTGCGTCCGCCGCAGCCATCCCCGAGGCGAACGCGAGGCCCACCGAGCCCCCCTCCAACGCGGCCAGGCAGGTCTCCAGCGCCGTGCGGGTTGGGTTCGCCGACCGGGCGTACTCGTAGTCACCGCGCGGGACACCGACCGCATCCTGCGCGAATGTCGAGGACGGGTGGATGGGGACGACCACCGCGCCGGTGGTCGCGTCGGGATCCTGTCCCGCGTGGATCGCGACCGTCTCGAACCCCGCGCCGGTCCAGGCGTCCGGGTGGTCTGGGCGGTTCATCCGGTCGCCAGGAAGCTGAGCAGGTCGGACCGGGTGAGGATGCCGACGGGGTTGCCGTCTTCGAGAACGAGCGCGGCGGCGGCGGCGCCCAGGATCGCGACCAGTACCGACAGCGGTTCGCCGGCACCGACCGTGGGCAGCGGAGGCGACATGTGGGTGGCGACCGGCGCGTCGACGGCGGAGCGGTCGGCGAACACGGCGTCGAGCAGCTCCCGCTCGATGACGGCACCGGCCACCTCGGCGGAGCGCAACGGTGGTTCCTGGCGCACCACCGGCATCTGGGACACGTTGTACTCGCGCAGGTAGGAGATGGCCGCGCCCACGGTCTCGTCGGGGTGCACATGTACCAGCTCAGGCGGTCCGCCGGCGTCGGACGCCTTGCGGGTCAGTACCTCGGCGACGGTCCGTTCGTCCGACGGCCGGTCGAGGAAGCCGTAGTCGTACATCCACTCGTCGTTGAAGATTTTCGACAGGTAGCCGCGGCCGGAGTCCGGCAGCAGCACCACCACGCAGCCGTCCGAGCCCAGCTCCCGAGCGACCCGCAGCGCCGCGACGACCGCGAGCCCGCACGAGCCACCCACCAGGATGCCTTCGCGACGGGCCAGTTCTCTGGTCATCAGGAACGAGTCGCGGTCGCTGACCGCCTCCACCCGGTCGACCACCGTCTTGTCGTAGGTCGTCGGCCAGATGTCCTCACCGACTCCTTCGACCAGGTAGGGCCGGCCGCTGCCGCCGGAGTACACCGATCCTTCCGGGTCCGCGCCCACCACCGCCACCCGCCCGGCGCTGACCTCCTTGAGGTACCGGCCGGTTCCGCTGATCGTCCCGCCGGTGCCGATTCCGGCGACGAAGTGGGTGATGCGTCCGTCCGTGGCCGCCCAGATCTCCGGGCCGGTGGTGGCGCGGTGCGCGGCCGGGTTGTGGGGGTTGGAGTACTGGTCCGGGCTCCAGGCGCCGGGCGTCTGCGCGACCACCCGGCGCGCGACCGAGTAGTAGGAGCGGGGGTCGTCCGGGGCGACCGCGGTCGGGCAGACCAGCACCTGGGCTCCATAGGCCCGCAGTACCGCCTGTTTCTCTTCGCTGATCTTGTCGGGCATGGTGAACACGCAGCGGTAGCCACGGGTGGCGGCAATAATTGCCAGGCCGACTCCGGTGTTTCCGCTGGTCGGTTCGACGATCGTCCCACCTGCCCGCAGTTGTCCCGACTCCTCCGCGGCAGCCACCATGGCCAGGGCGATCCGGTCCTTCACGGAGCCACCCGGGTTCAGGTACTCCAGCTTGCCCAGTACGGGCGCCGCGATGCCAGCGGTGACCGCGTTCAGCCGGACCAGCGGGGTATCGCCGACCGCCGAGGCCAGGTTGTCGTGGAAACGCATTTTCCCCCTCGCCGCGGTCACAGCTCGACAGGTAGATCGAACCAGAGGTACTTGCCGGAGTCGACCGCCACCGCTCCCCAACTGCCCGCGAGAGCGTCCAGGACGAGCAGACCACGCCCACCCTCACTGCCGAGGTCCACCTGTTGACGGTGGGGCAACACGATGGATCTATCCGACACGGAGGCGTGCACCAGGCCGGGCCGCAATTCGATCAGCAGCCAGACGGGTGGCTCGCCGTACTTCACCGCGTTCGTGACCAGCTCGCTGACCAGGAGCTCCGCCGTGCCCACCGCGTCCTCGGTCAGGTTCGTCGCGGTGAGCTGCTCTCGCAGCACACGGCGCGCCTGCGGAACGGCGCTGGATACGTGTGGAAGCTCGACCAGCACATGCGTGGCCGAGGGCCGAAAGGACGACGCGTGGGCCACCATGTCCGCTTACACCCCGTTTGTATTCATAGGTCATCAGATTTGAGCGGTGCCATCCCTACACGTCTACCCACAGGCAGGCCATTCCAAGCGCTTCCGGGCCATTTGTCGTCTACCAGCGGATGACGGTTGGTCATGTATGACGCAGCGTAGCTACGTCTCCGGTGTTCGTCACGGACCCACGCCGAGTGTTCGGCCGTCTGTCTTTTCTGAGTCATCGGTGGTTCGCGGATCGTCATTTCGGGATGCGGGCTACGACGACCGCGACATCGTCTCGCAGGCGCCCGCCCGCGAACCGATCGGCGGACGCCCGCACCCGGTCGGCGATTCCCTGGGCGGACATGCCCGCGCAGCCACGCACGGCCGTCAGCAGCCGTTCGTCGCCGAACAGCTCCCGACCGCGGCGGGCCTCGACCACACCATCGGTGTAGAGGATCAGCGCGTCCCCGGCCGCGAGCGCCACCTGTACCTCGGGGAAGGCGACGTCGTGGTCGTCGAGTACTCCGAGCAGCGTTCCCGGCTCCGCGACGAACATGGCCGTCCCGTTCGCGCGTACGACAATGGGCAGCGGATGCCCGGCCATGCAGATCGAGATCGTCCGCTGCGTCACCGCGGCGGGGTCCGACCCGGCGGACACCAGCACGTCCGGTGGGCGCAGCTCGGCCACCGCAAGCGTGCAGAAACGCCCCTGACCTGCCGAGTTGGGATGACCCGCGTCCCGCAACGCACGGTTGAGATCCATCATGATGTCGGGCAGGTTGTTGCGTTGGCCGGCCAACAGGCGTAACACGGCTCGCACGACCCCGGTCACGTTCGCGGCCTCCGCACCCTTGCCGCAGACGTCGCCGATGATGATCGTCCATCCGCCGTCCGGGTTCGGGACGAGGTCGAAGAAGTCACCGCCGACCTCCAGCCCGGCGCGGGCCGCGCGATAGGAGGAGCCGAGCTCGATCCCGTCGATGTTGGGAAGCTCCGGCGGTAGCAGCCCGGCCTGCAGCGCGCTGGCCACCTCCACCTGCTGGCGGAACAGCCGCGCATTGTCGACGGCGAACGCCGCGCGGCGGGCGAGATCTGCGAGCAGCTCGATCTCGTCGGCCTGGAAGCTGTTGCCCACGGCTCGGCCGAGAGCCACAACGCCCAGCACCCGGCGACGGGCCCGCATCGTCGCGATCACCGTGGGTGAGCCGTTGATCGTGGCGACACGCACGGTGTCGGCGAGCGCCGCCTGCACCTGGGGGGCCAGCGGTCCGACCGGATCGCCGGCCCAGGCCGACAGGTCTGCCGCCTCGGCCTCGTCGACGTGCCCGACGGCGGCGAGCTTCACCGCGCCGTCCTCCCGTAGCAGGTAGACCGCACACCACCGCGCCAGCCGCGGTACGGGTAGGCGGGCGAGCAGGGCCAGGCTGCGTTCGGTGTCGAGGCTGCCGGCCAGCAGGTCCGACGCCTCGGCGAGGAAGGAGAGCATGCCGATGCGTCGTTCCTCGGCCCGCCGCAGGTTGGCGCCGCCGAGCGTCAACGCCATCCAGCGGGTGACCACGGCGATCCGCTCCTCGAGCGCTCCGGGGACTGCGGCCTGCGGGCGCGCGATCTGACGATCGTCGCGCGCCCTTTGGCCCTCGAGGCTCCGGCGGCGTTCCCATTCCAGGGGCCAGGGCCAGGGCCTAGCGGCGGGAGTGGTGACCAGAGCAGGAGTTCCCCGACGATTCCATCCCGAGATTCGAGCGGGATCCGACGGGCGTCCCGCTCCGCGCCGGTCGGGCCGCAGGTAGCCACCACCTCCGCTGCCGCGCTCTTGGCCCGGCCGGGCCTGCGTACCAGGCCGGCGGCGGACGTCGGTAGGGCGTCCACGAGCTGAGCCAGCAGTTCGCGGACCTCGTCCTCGGTCGACAACGCGGTGGCCAGACCGGGAGCCAGCAGCCGCGCCGGCCGCAGGATGTCCACCGCCATCCGTTGCGGTGGCTCGACGGGTGTCCCGTCGTGATCTTCGCGGGGAGCCTGGTCGGGGACGGGGGCATCAAGCCGGAACCAGACTTTTTTTCCGGTGCGATCGTGTTCGGTTCCCCAGGCCGTGGCCAGGGCGTCCACCATCGCAAGGCCGCGACCGTTCTCACGGAGGCCTTCGATCGTCCTGACCCTGCTGGCGCCTGCCCGGCTGTCGCAGGCCTGGTCGGACGCTGTCAGCCGGTCGGGGTCGTTGGCGCTCGGCGCGGCACCCAACGTGGTGGGATTGCGGTCGCTGACCGAGATCGCCAGCCCGGTGGCGTCGTGGCGGAGGTCAACTGTCGCGTCGGTGCCGGCGTGCACGACGACGTTGGTCACGAGTTCGGTCACCAACAGCAGAACGGTGTCGACCAGATCCGGGTCGACCCGGCCGCGCAGTGCGGCCACGACAAACCGCCGGGCCGACCGCGGTGAGTCGGTGACCGGTGGAACTGTGAGGGTGCGGCGGAGCCCCTCATCTCCGGGCACGGGAGGCATGTCGGTCAGTGTCTCCTGTGTTGTCCAGCTCTGGGGGACTGGCTGCGCCGCGGACCCCGCAACCCCCGGGGGCGTCCTGGTCGCTCAGTCGAGTGTCGGGCAGGTACCCGGGGATCCGCCAATATCGGCCCAGTGGGCTTTGGCGGATACTGGCGACGAGTACCACCGGATACCTCATGAACGGTTGCCGACCCGTTCGGCGCGATCGGCCAGACGCGAGTGATTCCCGCGGACGCGGGTTTGGAGAGCTTCATCATGACGATGGTGTCGGAAACCGCGCCCGTGGACGACCAGCTCATCAGCGATTTGCTCGGTGCCCTCACCGCGTTGTGTCACGGTGACTTCTCGGTTCGGCTGGGGGAACGCGGCGGCCGCGGCGCACTGCTGGCAGCGCGTTTCGACGAGCTTGCCGGCGTCCAACAGCGACACTCCCTCGAACTGGAGCGGGTGAGCAAGGTGATCCGGCGGGACGGCCGGTTGACCGAGCGGATGGCCGATCTCGGGTTCGAAGGCGGTTGGGCGATGTCGAACCAGGCGGTCAACTCGCTCATCGACGACCTTGCGCGGCCGACGCACGAGGTCGCGCGGGTCATCGCCGCGGTCGCGCAGGGCGATCTTTCGCAGCATATTGCGATGGAGATCGCCGGCCAGCCGGTGCGGGGCGAGTTCCTGCGCATCGGTACGACGGTGAACACCATGGTGGACCAGCTCTCGTCCTTTGCCGACGAGGTCACCCGGGTCGCCCGCGAGGTCGGCACCGAGGGCAATCTCGGCGGGCAGGCGCGGGTCAAGGGCGTGTCCGGGGTATGGCGGGATCTCACCGAGTCGGTGAACTCGATGGCGGGAAACCTGACCAATCAGGTCCGCAACATCGCCCAGGTGACCACCGCGGTGGCGCAGGGCGACCTGTCCCAGAAGATCACCGTGGATGCCCGCGGTGAGGTCGCCGGTCTTGCGCACACCATCAACACGATGGTCGATCAGCTGTCGTCGTTCGCCGACGAGGTGACCCGGGTCGCCTGGGAGGTGGGTACCGAGGGCAATCTGGGTGGTCAGGCCCATGTGCGCGGGGTGTCCGGGGTGTGGCGGGATCTCACCGAGTCGGTGAACTCGATGGCGGGTAACCTCACCGCGCAGGTTCGCAACATCGCGCAGGTGGCGACCGCGGTGGCCCGCGGCGACCTGTCGCAGACGATCACGGTGTCGGCGCAGGGTGAGATCGCCGAGCTGAAGGACACCGTGAACACGATGGTCGATCAGCTGTCGTCGTTCGCCGACGAGGTGACCCGGGTGGCCCGGGAGGTGGGTACCGAGGGCAATCTGGGTGGTCAGGCCCATGTGCGCGGGGTGTCCGGGGTGTGGCGGGATCTCACCGAGTCGGTGAACTCGATGGCGGGTAACCTCACCGCGCAGGTTCGCAACATCGCGCTGGTGACCACGGCGGTGGCCCGCGGCGACCTCTCGCAGACGATCACGGTGTCGGCGCAGGGTGAGATCGCCGAGCTGAAGGACACCGTGAACACGATGGTCGATCAGCTGTCGTCGTTCGCCGACGAGGTCACCCGGGTGGCCAAGGAAGTCGGGATCGAGGGCAAGCTCGGCAGTCAGGCGACGGTCGACGGGGTGGACGGCACCTGGAAGGCGCTCACCGACAACGTCAACCAGCTCGCGTCCACGCTGACCACCCAGCTGCGGGCGATTGCCGAGGTGTCGACTGCCGTTACCCGCGGTGACCTCACCCGCTCCATCACGGTGGAGGCCGAGGGCGAGGTGGCCGAGCTCAAGGACAACATCAACCAGATGATCGCCAATCTGCGGGAGACGACCGACAAGAACGCCCAGCAGGACTGGCTCAAGTCGAACATCGCCCGCATCGGCGGCAAGATGCAGGGCCAGCGTGATCTGTACGCGGTCTGTCAGATGATCATTAGTGAGATGACTCCGGCGGTCGGCGCCCAGCTCGGTACGGTCTACCTGCTTGACTTCATCGAGGGTGACAAGCTGCGCCACGTCGCCGGCTACGGCTCGGCGCCGCGCAAACGGTCCGACGGTACGTTCCTGTTCGGTGAGGGCCTCATCGGCCAGTCCGCGGCGGAGAAGAAGCGCATCCGGGTGGAGGAGGTCCCCGCCGGCTACCTGCGCATCCGCAGTGGTCTCGGGGAGGCGCCGCCCAGTGATCTCGTAGTGACTCCGGTGATCTTCGAGGATCAGGTGCTCGGCGTCATCGAACTCGCATCCTTCACCAGCTTCTCCGAGCTGCATCTGCACCTGGTCGACCAGCTGGTCGGCACGATCGGTGTCGTCCTGAACACGATCATGGCGAACGCGCGGACGGAGGAGCTGCTGGCCCAGTCCCAGCGGCTCACCCAGGAGCTGCGCTCGCAGTCGGTCGAACTCCAGCGCACCAACAACGAGCTGGAGGAGAAGGCCGCGCTGCTGGAGGAGAAGAACGGCGAAATCGAGATGGCCCGGATCGGCCTGGAGGAGAAGGCCGAGCAACTCGCGCAGTCGTCCCAGTACAAGACGGAGTTCCTGGCGAACATGAGCCACGAGCTGCGGACGCCGCTCAACAGTCTGCTGCTGCTGGCGAAGCTGTTGGCCGACAATCCGGAGGCGAACCTCACCGCCAAGCAGATCGATTTCGCCGAGACGATCCACTCGGCCGGCTCCGAACTGCTCGGGCTCATCAACGACATTCTCGATCTCTCGAAGGTCGAGGCCGGCAAGATGGCCGTGCAGGCCGCGACAGTTCGCACAACCACTCTCTGCGATGCGGTCGCGCAGGTATTCGGTCCGATGGCCGAGGAAAAGGGCCTCTCCTTCGAGGTGACGGTCGCCGGCGACCTTCCCGAGGAGTTCGTCACCGACGAGCAGCGCATCCAGCAGGTACTGAAAAACCTGCTGTCCAACGCGGTGAAGTTCACCGACGCCGGCGAGGTGCGGCTGGATGTGACGGTCGCCACGACCGATGTCGCCTTCACCACGCCGACCTTGTCCGCGGCGCCGGTGGTGCTCGCGTTCAGCGTCTCCGATACCGGCATCGGGGTGGCCACCGACAAACTGCTTATGATCTTTGAAGCGTTCCAGCAGGCGGACGGGACGACCTCACGGCGCTACGGCGGCACCGGGCTCGGGCTGTCCATCAGCAAGGAGCTCGCGCGGCTGCTCGGCGGGTCCATCGGCGTCGCGAGTACGATCGGCCTGGGCAGCACGTTCACGCTCTATGTCCCGTCGGTGATGCCGTCGGAGGTGCTTCCGTCGGCCAGCCCGGGGGACAGCGACGAGATCATCATGCTTCCCGAAACCGGCGGGGCGATGGCGCGCCGGCGGCTGGCCGCTGTGTCCGGCACATCCGCGGTGGCTCTCGCCTCCGGACCGCGGCCTGCGGCCGGTGGCGCCGGTCCGGCGCGGGCACTTACATCGACGGGACTCCACCTACCGGGCGCACGGGCGCGTCGGTCGTTTCGAGGTGAGGCGGAGTCCGACATACCGGACACGCCGTTCCTCACCGGGCTGCCCGCTGATCTGGGCGACCCGGCGGTGACCAGCGGCCTCGACGAGTCCGACCCGCTGGTCGGATCGAGCGTGCTCGTCGTGGACGACGACGTCCGCAATGTCTTCGCGCTGACGAGCGCCCTGGAGATGCACGGAATGCAGGTGCTGTACGCGGACAACGGCCACACCGCGATCCGGTTGCTCCAGCAGGAGGGCCTGTCGATCGACCTTGTTCTGATGGACGTGATGCTTCCGGGGCTGGACGGGAACGAGACCACCTCGGCGATCCGGCAGATGCCCGCGTTCGCCGCCCTTCCCATCGTGGTGCTGACCGCCAAGGCGATGCCGGGAGACCGGGAGAAGAGCTTTGAGGCCGGTGCGACCGACTACATCACCAAGCCAGTTGATCTTGACCATCTACTC